>JAEZBH010000301.1 GCA_023427285.1 Pseudomonadota bacterium | reverse complement strand
AGAGCGACTTTCGAGCAAAACGCATGTTTTGCGGTTAAGAAAGCGCGACCAACAAAGGATTTGAGAAGCGGGCGACCTGCTGCAAGCTGGTCGCAAACCGCTCTAAAAGCATGCGGTTTACAGGCCGCAATCGTTACAGGCTCCAATCGCACACCAGACGGGAGGTGCGCTCATCGCCCGTTACCTCCGCCCGGCCAAATGCGCCCTCATTAGGCATGCCGCCGCCAGACGTTTTGATGCCGTTTGCAAAGCCGCTGCTCTGCAAGGCGGCCTGCGTGCGGGCAACCGGCGCATTGAACACGATGGCAAGGCCGAAGGCATCACTCTGAATGCCGTAAATGCCTTCAACCGCCTGTACCGGTAGCCCCTTCCAGCGGCCGCGCAGCGGCATACTGATGACGGCATGATCGGACGACCGGCTCAAAACCACGGGTTCGCCCGCAGCCTTTGCCAGACGCTGCGGCAATTCCGGGCGGTGCGGCTGCGGCTGGAAAGCCGCATCGTAGGTCGCCATGGTGTCGTACAGGGTTTTGAGCGGCTTGCCCGGCTCGCACTCCGCAGGGTTCGTGAAGGCCAGAAGATCGTCAAGATCGCCGCCGCTTTGCCATGAGGGCACACGATGCTCGCCGCCGGCACATGCCCCCAGCAAAGCCGCCGATGCCATCATGGCCAGCAGCCCACGCGCCCGCGCAAGTTCACCCATGACTCTTAATCTCCCCACACATCTCCTCTCGACAATAGCGCTAATCCCTCTGCTGTGAAGCGGCTGCGCGCCCGCAAACAACGCTTCGATCAAATTTTCCAGCCCGTTTCACAGATCCACGCCCCCACGCGCATGCAACCAACTGAACACCCGTGCGCCCTCACTCAGACAAATAAGAGTTTCAATAATTTCAAAGAGCACAAGCCCTGCGCTTTCGGTCTCGTTATCAGTTGCCCAGCCTCATACTTGCCAGTCCCATACTTGATTACCGGGCAGGATATCGTCAGTGTTCCTCATAGCCTGTGCTCACCCTTCTGAATGCCGTGATGGATTACGCTGCATGACGCCGACCGCTCCTGCCCCGCCTGAAAGCGCCACGGCCCTGCACGAAGGCGCGGCACCCTCGCCTTGCCCGCGCGTGCTTGGCGTCATTTTGGCCGGCGGCCAATCCAGCCGGTTCGGCAGCGACAAGGCAGAAGCAAAACTCGGCAACAAACGCCTGATCCAACACGTGGCAGAAAACCTGACACCGCAGGTAGAACGGGTCATCATTGCGGGAGGTCCTCCGCGAGAGGGATTGCAACAGATCCCCGATCTGCCCGTCCCCGGCCTCGGCCCGCTCGGCGGCCTGAACGCCGCACTCCATGCTGCGGCGAACAGCGGGTTCGACTGGGTCCTGACCGCCCCCTGCGATGCCGCCCGCCTGCCTGCCGATCTGCTCACCCGGCTCTGGGCCGGACGCCAAGACAAGAGCGCCTCCTACGCCCATGCCGCCGGGCGCGACCATCCGACCTTTGGCCTGTGGTCGTCGCGGTTGGCCGCAAGCCTTGAGGCATGGCTGACCGCAAGCGAGACCGGTCGCGATCGGGCAATCCACCGCTGGGCCGCCTCGGTTGGCGCGACCCCCGTCTCGTTTCCCGACACAGCCTTTGCCAACATCAACACGCCCGAAGACCTGACGGCGTTTCAAGGCCGCACATAACCCGTAATCAGGCGGCCGCACCCGACTGTGGCGCGATATGCGTGGCAAAACTCCAGCGATAGCCGTTGGGGCAAACGAACGCGGCGACCCGATCACCCCAGAACATGTCGGCGGGCTCCATCTCCACTTGCGCGCCCGCAGCCTTGGCCTGCCTGAACAGCCCATCCACGTCATCATGGTAGAGGTAGAAGAAAACCGGCAGCGTTATGCCAAGCGTTGCCGGAGATGGCGTTGTGCAATCCGGGGCGGTCTCCGGCGTGAACATGACCGGAATTTCACCCTTGTAGTGCATCTCTGCGTGCTGCGGTCGGCCCTGATCGTCCCGCAGCACCATGCCCGGCGCAAATCCGAAGGCACGCTCATAAAACTCAAGGCTGGCATCCATGTCCTTCACGGTCAGGTAAACTGCCAGCCATGGCATTTGCGGCGCGCGCGGATCAGAATGCGCGGAGAACAACGCCCGGGCTGCATCCCTCTCTCGCGCCCCGCCATCATCCCGCATTTGCCCGGCCACGGCTTCCGCCGACACCTGAGCCCGCGCACCCATTGATGCCAGCCCTCCGGCATCAGCCTGCTCTTGTGAAACGGATCGAACTGTCATCTCCGGCACCTCCCGAGAGCGAGTTGCAATCAAAGCGCATGCCGTGCGGTCAAAGCGCGGCCAAAAAGACGCAGAGCAGGCGTTCTGCGTGGCGCGCAGGTCGCCCACACCCTGAAAGCGCACGCCACACACCTCACATCTTGAGAGTTGTTTACGGATTGAAATTGCCCGGGGGCACCGCCCTGCGTGTTCCGAAGCCTTACAGAAACAAAGACTGGAACATTTGCCGAACAATCGCAAGCCGCTCATAGTCGTAGAGAGTGCCCTCTCCCTTGCAGTCCGCCCGCACCCCATGTTTACACCCTGAAGATTCTGATCTTCAGAACTGGCCCTCAGGAGGCTGGCCCGTCCCCTTCCAGACTCGCGCTTTCCTGATTTGGGCTGCGGGCTGCGTTTCTGGCGGCGCTCGACGATGCCGGGCGAGGTTTTGCCGGGCGCGTGGTTGCCGTTTCGGCAAACTCGCTCCGGTTCAGTTTGCGGTCGGCGTTCCGATCCGCCGCAACGAACCGGGCCGTGGTGCTGGCGGCGTATTCCTCAAAGCTGAGGTTTCCATCCCGGTTTGTGTCCAGCCGGTTGAACGACTTGCGCCGGGAGGCCAGGAACTCTTCCTGGCTGACCGTTCCGTCCTTGTCCCGATCCGCACGGCGGAACCGCCGCGCTTCCCGCTCCGCGTCCGTCAGACCCTGCCGCCGCTCATCTGAACTCTTCTGGTCTGAAGCTTTCTGGCCTGAAGTGCTCTGGCCTGAATTCTTCTCATTTGAAATTCTGGGCCCTGGCGTTTGGGCCTTGGATCGCGCCGCCTCGGGAATGTCTCCCCCCGGCAGGCCCGCGCTGACCGGCTCCCGTTCCGGCACTGCCAGCGGCGCGCCGACCATCTCCTCATCTGTTAGGATCCCATCGGTTAGGCCCCCGTCTGGTGGTGCCCCGTGTGTTGGTGCGGGCCGCCAGCCGATCCCCCCGGCCAGCACCAGAACCGTGCCGACCCCCGGCCACAGCCACCCTGTCGGGCGCCCAGCGCCCATCCCCATCGCCCCACTCCCCTTTTACCGTCGCCCCGCTGATGGGGTGCGCCAGCGCCCCGCGTTTTATCTTGCAACCATGCAAGACTACCCCACCGCCAAGGCGGGGTCAGCGGTCTCATGGTCGTAGATGTGATCGATGAACGAGGCCGGATACAGCCGCAGCCTCAGGCGCGGCCGGTCGTTGCGGCCCAGAACAGCCGCATCTGGCGGGCCAGAACGCCCTCCTCCAGCCGGGCCGCGCGCAGATCAAAGCCGCTCGCGCGAATGCGGTTCAGATAATCCTGCGCCAACGGGGCCAGCAGCCAGGCGGCGCGAGACCGGACGGGTGCGCGGCGCAGCACCGGGCGCGCTGCATCCAACGTCTGCGCGGCGGCCTCGTGAACCCGGCGCACCACGTCGATGATCTCCGGGCCAATCTCTCCCTGATACAGGCTCTCGGGCGCAATGCCTGCGTTCACCAGCTCATCGGCGGGCAGCATTACCCGCTGCATGGCCGCGTGAAACCCGATGGCGCGCAAAATGCCAACAAGGGTCCAGGCCTGCCCCACGCAGCGCACCGCCTCGGTCAGCTTCGCATCCGGCGCATGGCCCAGACACGCCCACAGCGCCGCCTCTGCCAGCGCGCCGCCGCTCAGGTCCGCATAGGCGCGCAGCTCCGTCAGGCTGGAGGGCTGCTCGCCGTAAACGTCGGTCAGCCGCGCCTCGATGCATTGCTCGAGGAGCGCGCGCGGCACGCCTGCCGTCACCACATGCGCACTGATCGCCTCCAACACCGGATGCGGCCGGGCAACGCCGCCATAGGCCGTGTCCAGCCCTTCCCGCCACCAGGTCAGCCGGATATCGCCCAGCATCGGCTGGGAGACTTGCTCCCGCACCCGTGCCAGCTCCACGTTGAGCGCATAAAGCGCAAACAGCGCCGACCGTACGAACTCGGGCGCGTACAGCACCGTCAGGTAACGGTCGTGGTCCTGATCGCGGACAAGGTCCGCACAATGAGCATCTGCCTTTAGCATTCGTCGCACCTAAACGCCTGACTGTCGACATGCAACCACGCCTTGCCGCTCGTCGGCTGAAATGGGGCAAATCAGGCTCCGTGCCGCCACATTCCAAACGATTCTATTCTGACACAGGCGCTCCTGAAGCAAAGGGGCGTCCTGACCCGAGGGAGCAATAGCGAACCGTTTGATCATCCCTGTCTTACAGAGGAGAAGAAACGATGAAGCTCATTCTTCTAACCATGGGCTCGGCGCTGGCCTTCGCCCCGGCGCTTGCGCATGCCCAGACAGAGACCGTCTTCCACGGCCCTTACGCCGGTGCTGAAATCGGCTGGGAAGACAACAGCGGCGCCCTTGGCAAGGGCTTCAATTACGGCCTGTTCGGCGGCTACAATACAGAGGTTGCCAACAATATCCTCGTAGGCGCAGAGATCCACGCCAACCTCTCCTCCGCCGATGGCGACATTGGCCCCGATGCCGAAATCAAGGCCCGCCGTTCGCTGGGCATTGCCGGGCGCATCGGCTATCTGGCGTCGCCCAAAACGCTGTTCTACGGCAAGGTGGGCTATGAGAACGTGCGCATCCGCCGGGAATACAACCCGGACCCGCTCGGTCTGGATAAAAGCACCAACAATGACGGCCTGCTGCTTGGCGCAGGCGTGGAATACGCCGTGATGCCTACCGCCACCGTGCGCGTGGGCTATGACTATACGAACGGCCAGAGCGGCTACGACCGTCATCAGATCAAGACGGGCATGGCCTTCCACTTTTAGAGCGACTTTCGAGCAAAGCGCACGCTTTGCGATTAAGAAAGCGCGACCAACAAAAGACTTAGAGCGGCAGCCCGCTGCAAGCAGGTTGCCGCTCTAAAACTTGAGACACGTTTTCCGTCGCATCAGCGGCCGCTCCGGCACCTGCCCGGGCGGCCGTTTCGATTCGCGTCGGACCAGGGGAGAAACGAAGCGGCAGGGAACCATATCAACTAATCTGCAACAGCTAGTCCACCCTCCGAGCCTGAATACAAAATGAATAAAAACAGTGAGTTAGTAGCACTCATTTTGAAAAATGTGGCATATGCGCATCAACTTGTCGCCGTATAGCAACGCTTTATCGCCCAAAAACCAGAATGAGGCAGAAACGGCTTCATTCCGGCCATTTCACGCCACATTCGGATCCGATCTGATTTTTCACGGGAAGGCTCCTTCCCAGTGAATCTACCCCCAGGAATGATCCTAAGGAGTACACGTTATGAAGACCTCTCTCCTGGCCGCTGCTGCTGCACTCGCCCTGAGCCCGGCTGTTGCACAGGCTGATGTTTTTAACGGTGCCTACGGCGGCGCTGAGCTGGGTTGGGAAACCAACCGCGGCGATCTCGGCGACGGCTTCACCTACGGCGTCATCGCAGGTTACAACAAGAAGGTTGCCGACAAGCTGGTGCTGGGCGTGGAAGCCAAGGCTGGCCTGTCGACCGCTGACCACACCTTCATCGACACCATCGATGAGGAAGCAGAGCTGAAGGCTGGCCGTTCGCTCGGCATCGCAGCACGCGTTGGCGTTCTCGCCACCCCGCAGACCCTCGTTTACGGCAAGATCGGTTACGAGAACGTCCGCATCAAGTACGACTACGAGTCCCTCACTCAGGACATCGAAGCAGGCTTCAACAACGACGCCCTGGTTCTGGGTGCTGGCGTTGAATACGCTCTGAACCAGAAGGTCTCGCTGCGTCTGGGTTACGACTACACCGACGGTGAGTACGGCTACCGCCGCCACGCCGTGAAGACCGGCGCTGCCTTCCACTTCTAGGAACTGCGTCTGGCCCGGCTATTAAGCTCGGGGCAGACAACAGTTCAGGCACGGCCGTCCGGACCCCCCGTCCGGGCGGCCGTTTCCTTTTGCGGCTCAGCCCTGCTCCCGTTCCATCCGCTTGGCCAGCCTTCGTGCGGAGGCGTCCGCCAAGGC
>JAEZBH010000268.1 GCA_023427285.1 Pseudomonadota bacterium | reverse complement strand
GGAGCGAGACGTGACAAGCACTGCGCCCGCCATGCAAGGCATCCCGACCGCCTCTGAGCTGATCAACAGAGCGCGCTCCCTCGCTCCCCTGATCTCAGCCCACGCCGAGGAGAGCGCCAAGAAGCGCAGCATTGCGCCCGAGGTCATCGAAGAGTTGCGCCGGGCGGGTCTCTTTCGGATCCTTCAGCCGCGCCGCTGGGGCGGGTACGAGCTGCCGCCAAGCGCCTTTTTGGATGTCCAATTTGAGATTGCGCGCGCCGACATGTCCACTGGCTGGGTTTACGGCGTGCTTGGCGTTCACAATTTCCAGATGGGCCTGTTCGATGATCGGGCAGCGCAGGATGTCTGGGGCGAGAACGACAACGTTCAGATCGCCTCCACCTTCCAGCCTGGCGGTATCGCAACCCCTACGGCGGGTGGTTATCATTTCAGCGGGCAGTGGATGTTTGCCAGCGGCTGTGACCATGCGGACTGGATATTTCTGGGCGGCAGGCTTGGCGACGAGTTCCTGACATGCCTGCTGCCGCGCGAACAGTACGAGATCATCGACACATGGCACGTCTCCGGGCTGCACGGCACCGGCAGCAAGGACATTCTGGTCAAGGATGTGGTCATACCCGAGTATCGCGTGCATCGCAGCTCTGACGGGTTCCGCTGTGACAGCCCTGGCAACAAGGTGAACACCGGCTGGCTCTACCGGCTTCCGTTTCACCAAGTCTTCATCCGTGCCATTACAGGAGCATCAACAGGTGCGCTGCAAGCCATGGTGGACGCTTTTCTGGACTATGCATCGCGCCGCGTCAGCGTTGTGGCCGGAGCAACCATCAAGGACCCCGACGCCCTGCTTGCACTCGGCGAAGCCATTGCTACAATTGATCAAATCAACTGTATCATGCGTCGAAACTTTACCGTTTTGGAAGGTTACGCGAAGCAAGGCATGACCCCTCCTTTTGAAGAGAGACTGCTTTACAAGTATCAAGCTGCATCCGTCACACGTCTGTGCCTGGACGCGGCGCAGACTCTTTTCGAGCATTGCGGTGGGACTGGCTTGTTCAGCGACCAGCCATTTGGACGAATCCTTAACGACCTTGCTGCAGCCAAACAGCACGCGGCTGCTCAAAATCATCTGAGTGCCCGTAGCTTAGGGGGCAGTGCGTTGGGCCAGGAGGTAAACGAATGGTACCTGTAACAATCTGATCCGTTCTCAAACTTAAAAGCAACAAAGCCGCCGGAACGGATCCAAGCGGGGATTTCAGAGATGCAACTTGTGTCACCGCAGCACATGCCGGAAAATCCGTTTGTTCCGTTAAACCGCCTAATCGGCCAAATCTACGATGCCATTGGCGATAATCAGCGATGGATTGAACTTCTCAGCCAATTGAATGCGTACTTCTGTTCCAAAACCACAATCCTTGAGATCAGTCCGGGAGACGAGCCCTACAAGTCGCACTTTTTTGCAGTTGGAGAATTGTCCGAACCTGAACATATTGCGGAATGGGTCAACCGGAGCGAACCCGAGAAACTCATCCTGAAACTGGCGCCAGGGGAAGTGCAGATCTGCAATGATTTTGGTGCCATCGGCGTTCCGCCTAAGCTCGTCAATCTTTTGCAAAAATACTCGGTCGCCAAGTTCATGTCATGCTGTCTGGCCATCAATGACGGCCGACAGCTGTTCTTCCATACCGTGCGATCAACACATGCTCCGGTATATTCCAGCACTGAAGCTGATACCCTGCGTCTCATTGCCGACCATCTTGGTCGCGCGATGAACCAGCATCTTCGCCTCAGTCGCCTCTCCCAAGCCACGCGGTTCGGATCAGACGTGATCTCTGAATTCGGTGTCGGAATCGTCCTGGCAACCCGAAGCGGAGAAATTGAACTCATCAATCCGCAAGCCAAACGCATAGTCTCCCATGGCAATCTTCTTTGTGTTCGCAACAACAGCCTCACGCTGAGTTGTCCACGGGAAACCAAACAGCTCAGCGAAATGATTAATTCTGCCCTGCATTATCTCGACAACGGCAGTACACGGGTGGCTCACATCGGGGCAATGCGCGCAACCTCTTCCGATGACAATCACGCCTGCAACATTGCCGTCACATCCGTCCCGCTCGGGAATTTCCCATTTCGCGCACCAGAGCGCACAGCTGTCCTTTATGTCGACGATGGCGTTCGCCAACGATATAGCAAGGAAGCGCTGCAAGGCATGTTTGGTCTGACGCACGCAGAGACAAACATTGCAGCAGCCGTCCTCGACGGACATGACTTTACCGAAATCCCGGGTCTCCTAAATATCAAGCAATCAACGCTGCGTTTTCACCTTAATTCGATCTATGAAAAGCTCGGTGCCCGCAACAAGGGGCAGATGATTGCCATCCTCATGCTGGCCCGCCCATTTCTCAATGCCCCTCCGATACACAAAGCCACTAAAGAGAAATGAGCCGAAGCACATAGTGTGGCCACACTGCAGGACGCTTGTATTTCAAACTGGCACCGGAAAATATTCCGTGGGGCAGACATCGGCTGATCACCCGAAAGCCCGCATCAAGTACAATCAAAGACCGAGGAACGGGAGATTTCATGGCTGGTTGCGGTTCGGCACGCCCGACCCTTGATTGAACAAAAGCTAATTTGGGCCTATAGTGCACCCGCCGTCCTCGGCAGGAGCGCCGCCATGCGGGATGATAATCATTCAAGCGAAGAGCAGTTCCAGATGGAAGACCCAGTGTGGCGTGCCTTAAATGGCGTCCGGCTACCGGAGGATGAGGATGCTGAAGTCCAACCAGATCGCCCTGCCAGCCTTAAACTTATTACTCTTTTTGCCATAGGCAGCGCTGTTGCGTTCAATATTTTCCGTTATTTCATCATGGGAGATTAACTACTCCTGCGCATCCTTATGAGCTCGTCGCAAAACATCGGCAGGATTACGACCAACACGGCTGGTCACACCATCTGCCCTCGCTTCTCCATGATTTACGCGCGGTCTGACATAGGCCACTCCGGCATCCAGACCTTCTGCGCGCTCTCGAAAAGCGTCTGTGATCTCGTCTGCCGACATTGCCGGGCCGTCGCCAGGCTCACGGTCATCAACTCTCAGCGACGCCTGCTCAAAGTCATGGCGTAACCTTGCCTGAGTGACAGACCGCGGGCCCTCAATTCCTATTGCAGACGGGGCTTGGCTGGCTTGCGCATCTGCTTTGATCTGGGCCTCAAAGTTCTGCATGAACTTCTCAACCATCAGGGCTCGTTCGGCAGCAACCAATCCGCCCTGTACATTCCAGGCGGCACCGCTACGAGGATCAAAGTTCTCGAACATCTCTGGAGTGCGCTCACGCTCTGTAATGGCAAACTCGAGCAGCGCCTGGCTAACATTGTTCGAGACCTCCGCCCCGCCGCGGCTGTAAAGTCGCTGGCTTTCCTCAAACCGATCAGCCTGATCATAATAGGTGCGCGCTTCATGCGCCAGGCTCCGCCCTTGCTCAAAATTCGCGGTCAGCGCTGATGCCAGTGTCCGCAACTCTCCATCGGAAGTTTGGACCGAGGCGTTCTTGAAGGCCTCCCGCTGTTCTGCCCAACGATTATCTTCTGCAAAATTCTTGAGAAACTGCTCCATCTTTTCAGCTTGGGCATCAGAACTGACACGCTCTGTCTCTGAACGGTTTCTTTGATACCCAATCGTTGATGATAAGCCGAAGTTACCACTGAATACCCCGCCATTTGCCCCAAGGCGCCCGGCAGCTCCTGACTGCCCAGTCCAATAATATCTGGTTGCAGCCTCTTCAGCGGCTTGCACGGAAAGGCCGAAACGTGCTGACATTGTCTCGGCCGCCTGTTTGATGGTGGAGAAGGAGCGGCTGATGCTGTCCTGATCTCGCACCCCATAGCTGTTCTCCGTCGTTTCGCCGCGGCTGAACTGAGTGCGAAAGTCCCGGAACTGCTGCACCGCCTGACTGAAGCGCTCGCCCGCCGTCTCGCTAATTTGCTCGCCGCGGGAACGCGCGAGCGACGACGCCCGGCCATACTCAGAGCCGATGGCCTGTGTGAGAGATGGTGATACGGGCAGGTTGGAACGTGCCACGTCCATGACCTCAGTCGCGCCGTGTTGGGTCAGCACCGAGCCATCCGCCTGACGCCAGCCAAAGGAAGGATTGCCGCCGCTGAACTCGCCCGCGACCGCCCACCGGTTACCCTGAAAGCTGTTGTAGGCGTGGGTGTCAAAATTCGTGGTTCCTAGGCTGATGTTGCCGGTCGTCGCCTCCCGCGACGCCTCGGCCGCGGCTTCCTGACTGGGCGCGAGGAAGGCGTGGGCATGGCCGCCGATTGCCATGGCGCCCCGCGCCATGCCAGCGGCGATGAAAGGAATGCTGGCCACCAGATAACCGGCAAGCACCCCGATATCGTCCATAACGCCGGAAATCCCAGCGCTTGATGCCATGGTCAGCCCGCCGCTGCCCGCAACACCCGCTGCTGTGGTATCGGTCCCCGCCTTGAACATCAGGATCATATGGAGGATGACATAGAGCGGGCCCCAGGCGGCCAGATAAAAGAACCCCGTCAGATAACCGCGCAAGACCAGGGGTCCGGTGCGGGGCATCAGGAACAGCGGGAACAGAACCGGGAACAGCGCATAAAAGACAACTGTTAAAACAATCTGGAGGATCGGAACCCATTTCATCGCCGCATGGCTGATCGCCCGGTAGGCATTCTGGGTCTGGAGGCTGGCGCGGGTTGCCGCATAAACGTCGATTGCTGCCGCCCCCGAGGTCCCTGCCATGGTGTGCATCGACTGGCTCATGGCGTTCATCAGCACCGACTGCTTCATCACGTCGGCAGCCGCCTTCGACGTACTGGTCAGATAGCTGTAGGCCCCCGGCAGCTCCGAGAACAGCTTTGCCTTGGCAACGCTCGTCGTCGCCTTGGGATACAGCGAACGCCCAAAAATCTCACCAAGCCTGTCCAATATGCCATTGCTGCCGTTGACCCACTGGGCATCAAGCGCTGCATAAGCCTCCTGACAGGAAACGATAGTCGTCTCGACGCCCGATGCGGTTCGGCTCAACCAGCGCTGGGCCCGCCCGGGCGCACCGGGTCCGATAAAGGCCCAGATATCGTCCGCACGGGACAGGTCGTACATCGAGTATTGCCCAAGTGCGATGTCGTAAAAAACACAGACCCGGAAGTGCTCGTCGAGGTTCGCCGCAAACTCGGCATCCTGGAGGCGCAGCTCCTGGGTCGCCTGCAGCAGGCGCACGCCATAGATCATGCCGCTCTGGCTGTAATTAAGGTCATCGGGCAGACCAAAGACGACTTCAGCCGCACGCACCAGATAATCTCCGACCTGACTGGAAAATCCGGCCACTGCCGCCAGCCCCAGAGGCACATTGGCAACCTGGGCCGGAGCCAGCGACGGATTGATCCGGTCGGTCACATGAACGGTCATCCTGGGGACCATCTGCGCTGAATAGATCAGCAGCACGACCATGAAATCCCGCATCCAGCCGCGCCAGTCCTGGCTGAGCGCCAACGTCAGCATCATCAGGCCAAGGGCAATGACCATGATGACCTGAAGAAGCGAGCCATAGCCACCCGATCCAGTCCAGCTCGCCACCGCCTGGAACACGTTGACGAGATATTCGCCCCCGCCGATGGTGAAAACCTCGACCGTTGCCATGGCCTTTGCCCTTTACAGCCGACTGGCCGAAATCGAGCGCGACCAGTCAAGCGAGGCCGCCATGGGCGCGGCCATCTGGGCCGCCAGCATGGACTCCAAAAACGCCGTGCGCTGGATGATCTCCATGACGACCGAGACCTTGGAGTGAACTTCCCGCTGCCGGTTGGCGAGTGCCGCTTGCGACCGACCGATGAGCTCCGTCCAGACCTCCAGTTTGGCCTCATCCGAGGCTATAAAATTGGCCTTCGAGCGCGAGATGATCGAGAAGAAGTGGTCGAGCTGGGCAAACAGCAGGTCAATCGCCGTGATCTCGGCCAAAGTGTCGCGATCATCGATGTTCAGCCCGCGCCCGTATGCCGCCTGCACCACCAACACCTTGTAGAGCGGGATCGTCGCCACCTGGAGCAGGCCCTTTTCTGCCTCGGTCAACGGCGTAGACGACCGCGCCTTGGCTGCCATCGCATCGATCATGGCGCGCACCTTCGCCCGCAAGGCCTCCTGGGGCTGGAGGCTGAGCGCTGTGAGCGTCGGGTTCAGACACTTCTCATGCTCGTCGCATTTGTAGTACTGGACCGCCGGTGCGCCCGCCCCATCGAGCAAGGCCGTTGCCAGCCGGCCCGAAGCATCCCCCAGGACCGGGCTATACGCCCCGGGCGACGCATCGCCCGGCGGCTGGTAGATGATGGTGCCGACCAGGCTCATGACGTATTCCATCATCTGATAGTCGTATGAGACGCCCGTCTTGAAGTAGTCAGTCTTTTTAAGGATTTCCCAGGTGAAGTTGCGCGGCAGCGCCGGGTTGACGTCCGAGGTCAGCGGATCGGCGGCGGCAACCGTTGCGGCGCGCTCGCCCTTGGAGCCGCAACCGTGCTTGGCCGCCGCATAATCGGTGAAGAGGCCAGAGGAATTGCCGATGCTCTCGCAAAACGCCTTGTCCGCCAGATCGCTTTGCGGCCAGACGGCCCCGACCAGGCCCTGGGCCGCCTCGCAGGAGTTGATATTGAAATTGTTCATCAGCTGCGCGGCCTGACGCATGCTCTCAAGCACATGGCCGCATTCGGGACAGATGGTGTCGATTGCGATCTTGAAGGCGAACCCTGCGGCGTTGTTGGCGACCGCTTTCATCAGAGCGACGATCTCGCCGCTGTTGACGAAGCTGAAAGACCCAGTGAACAGGTCAATGCCGCCGCACCCGGCCCGGGCGTTCGGCAACTGCAGGTTTGCAACAGTGGTGGTTTTCTGGGGCATGCGGACCCAGACATTGCCCAGACTGTAGTAGCCGGCGGACTGGCCCTGAAAGGCGGAGGGCCCGGTGACATTGGCCGCCGCGCCCATCTCCTCAAAGGCCTGCGCCATACTTGAGGCGACATCGGCTTGTGTGCCCGTGGGCAGCAGTGCCAGATGAGCGCAGGCAAGGAGTGCAAAGCGACGCGCAATGGCAACGACGGGACGGCGTCCAGTCCTCATTTTCCCCTCCTCAATAGTCCGTGCCCGGCGGTCGCTGGGTCAGCATGAGAACCCGTTCCATGATCTCATCGGCCGAGAGCAGGCCGTGCCCGATCGGCACCGGTGTCTTGGTTTGCGTGTCAAACAGCACCAAGGCCGGCACCGTCTTTGACGTCAGCCCCATGCGCGCACCCTGCCCCTGGTCCACCACCGCTCCCGGAAAATCCGGATTTGGACCGCCGTCGACCGAGACCGCCTGGATATAGAGCCCGTACTTTGCGGCAATGTACTTGAGGGTCGGCGTCATCAGTCGGCAGGAGGGACAGGTCGAGGCATAGAAATAGAAAATGCCGTAGCGCTCCGGCAGCTCTGTCATGGCAACATCCTTTGCCGTGCGCCGCTCATCCAGCCAGGCCTGCTTGCCCATGGTCGAGACCGGGCGCTGCAAGGTGTAGTCCAGTTCAGGCTTTTGCCAGAGCAGCCGTTGCCACATGTCGGTGAAGAGGCCGGAGCGATCCAGCTGCTCACGCTGGAAGGCGATGTAAGCCTCGACATGCTCCGGCGTGGGCTCCAGGATCGCCCGCGCCTTGAGTTCGCGCACCTGATCCGTGATGCGAGCCAACCGCTCCTGATAAGATGGCGCGGCAGGGGCAACGGGCGCCGACGGCGACACTTCCTCTCCTGCCTGCGGCCGGGTGCAGTAGAACCAGTAACCAAGCTGACGCTCGGCACAGTAGAGCTGGTCCGCCTGCTCTCCGGCACGGACAACGAGCGGAAACATCAGGTCCGCACTCAGTGCAGCAAGCCCGATCGCGCGTCGCAGTTTCTGCCTGAGCGCTGTCCTCAAAGAAATGACACCACGCGTCATTGCTCGCCTCCATAGTACTCGCTGATCCGTTGCTTCATCTCCTCGATGAGGGCGAGCGAGTCCGGCAGGCGCGCCGCCTCGGTGAATTCGGCATAGACTTCGCTGAAATCCATCTGCGAAAGATCAAGCTGGGCAAACTGATCAATGGTCAGGCCGGTACAGGCCTCGTCTTCAGGCGGAGCCCAGGCAAGACCCAATTGCGCGCGTCCCTCGACATAGAGGATCCGACTGAGCTTGCTCTCGAAACAGCAATGCGCCTCGCGTTTTTTGGTGCAGACCCCGAGGGTTTTGGCACTGCACCAAGTGCCGACATAATGGCAGACCCCCGCCTCGCGGCGTTCCTTGAGCTGTCGGTCCTCTGCATCGCACCCGCCGAGCAAGGGAAAGCCTCGCGGCACGCAGCAATTGGTCAATCCGAAGATGGTCTTGGCGCAGGTCAGGCGCCTTCCACCGAAAACCGTCAGCGTGTCAGGGTCGAACTCCTTTGAGACCTGGCGCATGGCATTCAAGGCAACCGCGGCGTCCTTGAACTCATCGTTCGCCTCGCGCGTGATGGTCTCGCAGTGACCGTCCATGCACAGCACATCCGCATCGCAGATATATTGCGTTACCTGCTGCGGCGCATCCGGGATCGGACAAGCGTACACCCGCTCCCACATCGAGCAGGGCTCGTCTTCCGACAGGCACGCCTCTCGTTTGTATGTACAGCCCAAACCTTCCAATTGCGCACAATCGCTGTCGGGCGTGAAGGCGGCGCACGCATAGGTGCGCACCCAGCCCCAGCAGTCCTGCGTAATTGCAACTCCTTCGATCTCGCGTGTCTGCGGCGCGCTGTCCGTGCAGACCTCGGTAGGAGCAGCGCAGCCGCCGTCGACTGTCAGACCTGCACAGGCGCTCTCATCACGCGTTGACCCCTGATAGACGCTCGTGCTGGACAGAAGTCTTGCCCCGGGAACCGTCTGCTCACACTCGAGAAGCAGGATATCGGCCCCCGGCTCGACGCAACCGTAACGCCCCTCGACCATACAAATACCCTCCCGGCTGCCGACGAGCGAGCATTGCACATCGCTGAACAGCGGGCAGGCGTCGGTCTGATTGGGCACGGGATCAAGGCTGCACTCGTATCGATAGCGGGTCTGGAACTCATGGTGCAGCGTGATCGGGCAGGCCCGCTCGCTCTCCTCGACCCGCACACCCGTGTTGCAGGACTGCTCGTAGGTAGCACCCATATCTCCGCCCGGAGGCAAGGGACGACAGTCGCCGTGACTGCCGGAATAGCCGGTCACATACTGGGTCGGATCGCTGGAGACCACCATACCCCGGCTGATTGCCGCCTCGATGTCGGCAGCCTCAAAAGTCGGGCGCGACTGCATGG
>JAEZBH010000256.1 GCA_023427285.1 Pseudomonadota bacterium | reverse complement strand
GATTTGCGGAATTCCAAGGTCGTTGACGTTATTCGCGGCCTTGAGGAGCATGGCCATACGGTGCGTGTGCATGACCCGCTGGCCGATGGCGCAGAAGCGCACGAGGAATACGGTGTTCGTCTGCTGCGCCGCAAGGCGGACATCCGCCTCGATGATCTGGCACGCGCGTTTGAGACCGAGCCGTTCGATGCCATTGTCGCTGCCGTGCCGCATCAGATTTATGCGGAGATGGCCGCTGAGCAGATCTCGGCGCTGGTCAAGCCCGATGGACTGGTGGCTGACATCAAGGGCATGTGGCGCAATGTGGATCTGCCGGAGCAAGTGCGCCGCTGGCAGCTCTGATTAATCTAATTATTTCAATTTAAGGCAGGGTGCGGGGTTCAACCGCACCCTGTTTTTGTTTGGGTCGTTTGGATTATTTGGCGGGCCAAAGGCGCAGCGTGCGGCCGGTGACACGATAGTAGAGCAGGCCAACCCACTCATGCAGGGCGCGATCGGCAAGTTGCAGATTGTTCAGGGGAGTCAGCTTGAAGCTGTCGAGCGGACTGCGGATGGGCCAGGTCTGGTAGTCGACCGGAACGGGAATGATGTTGGCACTGACCGCTTCGAAACACAGCATGGTGCGCGGCAAGTGGTAAGCTGAGGTGACGAGCAGCGAGCGGCGCAGGGACGGGCGTCCAATTTCCGCAACAACGGCGCGGGCATTCTCGCAGGTGTTTATCGTGTCGTCGATGACGCGGATGCGGTCTTTCTCGAAGCCGAGGTCCAGAGCCGTTTGCAGCATGACGTCCGTATCCGTGGTGCCGTCAGGCAGGGAAATGCCGCCCACCAGATAAAGTAGAGCCTCTGGATAACGGCGGGCGAGCGTCAGGCCCGTCAGCAGGCGCTCGGGCGCACTGTTGAATTCAGGCGCGCCGCGCAGCGCACTGGCGGGAAGCGCTTCGCCTCCGGCAAGAACGACGATGGCGGGAGGATTGGCCGCCGCAAGATCGGGCATCGGATAGCGCATCTCCAGCGGGCGCATGAGCCAGAAACCCGCTGGCAGTATGCCCAGAAGCAGGAGCAGAAAAAGGCCTAGCCCCGTAAAGCGCAAGCCGATGCGCGTGCGGTGCAGCAGCAGTGCGGCCATGCCGATCAGGCACAGCCAGAACGGCAGGGCGCCCGGCCCGATGGCCCCCCACAAGGAGTAATTCCATGTCATCTGACAGCACCGCGCGCCATGGGAGAGCCGCTATTCGGTTCAATCAATCCGGTGGTACTGGCGGAACCATTCCACAAACTTGGGAATGCCGACTTCAATCGGCGTGGTTGGCGCGAACCCGAGATCGTTCTGAATGGCGGTGATATCGGCGTAGGTTTCCCTGACGTCTCCCGGCTGCATCGGCAGCAATTCGCGCTTGGCTTCGCGCCCAAGGGACTGCTCGAGAATCTCGATCATGCGCAGCAAAGGCTCGGAGCGGTGGTTGCCAATGTTGTAAATCCGGTGGGGATTGACCGATCCGCCGGCTTTGGGTGCGCCATCGTCGGGCGGCGGGTTGTCGAGGCAGGCAACAATGCCGGAGACGATGTCATCCACGTAGGTGAAATCGCGCATCATGTCGCCGTGATTGAATACCTTGATCGGTTTGCCCATCAGGATGGCATCGGTGAACAGCCACATCGCCATGTCCGGGCGACCCCACGGGCCATAAACCGTGAAGAAGCGCAGTCCGGTTTGGGGAAGGCGATACAGGTGGCTGTACACCTCGCTCATTAATTCATCCGACTTTTTCGTCGCGGCATAGAGCGAGATCGGCAGATCGACGCGATCTTCGACCGAGAAGGGCAGTTTGGTGTTGCTGCCGTAAACCGAAGAGGACGAAGCATAAACAAGGTGCTTCATGCCGACCGTGTGGCGGCAATACTCCAGAATATTGAGATGCCCCATCAAATTCGACGTGATGTAGGCGTGCGGATTGGTGATGGAATACCGAACACCGGCTTGAGCGCCAAGGTGGACGACCTGATTGATATCAAACGGTTTTAGCGCTTCGTTTAAGCTGACCGTATCGGAAAAATCGACCTGTACGAAACTAAAACCGTTATGGGAGCGTTGAAGCTCTGTTAACCGGGCCTTCTTTAATTCGACACTGTAATAATCGTTGAGATTGTCAATCCCGATAACTTGTTCACCACGCTCCAAGAGCCGTTTGGACACATGGTGACCGATGAACCCAGCGGCGCCGGTTACAAGAATTGGCATAGCCCGTCTCGATTTTCAGAGTTAACTGCTTGAGGTGTTGCGTCGAAGCGGCTAGTTCACCCCGGTAACGATGTCTTAGCTGAGCCTGCTTATCGCTGCAATCCTGTGTTGTGTGGGAGGATGCAGCCACAGGGCTCGTGTATTTGCGTTTTCATTGAAATTGACTCCTGAGGTTGCAGCCAGATGACTGACGAGATGCTGTGTGCCGCGTTGGGCTCTGGTTTGTTTGCCATGTTTGTCGGTCTGAACGCCCGATACCTGGGGCGGATTCTCGGACTTCTGGATTTTCCAGATAGGGCAGGCGGGCGCAAACGCCATAGTCATGTGACCCCTTTGCTTGGTGGAACGGCAGTGCTGCTGCCTGTGATCGTGGCTTTGTTCGCCACATCGCTGGGTTTTGGCGCGGCACCCGAGATAAATGGAAAGGACATGGCGATCATCGGAAGTTTGGTCGCCGTATTCTATGTTCTTGGAGTTGCGGATGATCGGCTGGAGCTGTCGCCGCGTTTTCGTCTGATCGTGGGCGGCGTTGCCTTCGGTCTGGGCATGATCGTGGTGCCGAACCTGGATCTTCAGGAATTGCGGTTTGCGTTGTCCGCACATCCGCAAGGGCCGATGCTGCCCATTCCTCTGTCTTACATTGGAGGCGCTTTTACTCTGCTGTGCATGGTTGGCCTGCTGAACGCGGTCAATATGGCGGACGGCAAGAACGGCCTGGTGATTGGACTGGCCCTGATGTGGACGGGCATGCTGTCGCTTTATGCGCCGGGTTATCTTCAGGGCATTCTGCTCGTGGTTGCGGCAACGCTGGGCGTCGCGCTCTATTTTAACCTGCGCGGCCGGTTTTTTCTGGGAGACGGCGGCAGCTACGGACTTTCGGCCTTGTTCGGTGCGTTGACGATCTACCTCTACAATTTGGAGGACAGCACGCTGACGGCTGGCCCGATCGTAATCTGGTTCCTGATCCCGGTTTTGGATTGTCTGCGTTTGATTACCGTGCGTCTTTTGAAGGGGCGTTCCCCGTTCAGCGGCGACCGGGACCACCTTCACCATCACCTTGGCTATCTGATCGGCTGGCCCAACGGGCTTTTCGTCTATTGGCTGATGGCGGGCGTTCCGTCACTGGTGGTTTTCCTGTTGCCGGATGCCCTGTTTCAGGTCCTGCTGGGAACAGGTGCGGTCTATGCGACGGTCATTGGCGCGGCTTACCGCCGTCAGACCGTCAATGCAGGTTAAAAAAAGCGGAAAACATTCGGGCACTATGCATTTGTCTCTTTTCTCTTCGGAAGAGAACGCTATAGTGCCCGCCGCTTGCTGGGGCGTAGCCAAGCGGTAAGGCAGCGGTTTTTGGTACCGCCATTCCCAGGTTCGATCCCTGGCGCCCCAGCCAATCACTTCTTCCGGACATTTCCAGCAATGCATTCAGGCACCGCAAGGTGCTGCCGCTTGCGTCTAGAGCAGTTTGCGACCAGCTTGCAGCAGGTCGCCGCTTCTCAAATCCTTTGTTGGTCGCGCTTTCTTAATCGCAAAACATGCGTTTTGCTCGAAAGTCGCTCTAATTCCTTGCATTCAAGGTGCAGATGAAGCTCTGCCCGAGCGGGCTGTAGGGCATGTAGGGGCTGAGGCGGATTTCGAGATTGGCCTCAAGAAATTCGGCCAAGGCCTTTTGCTCTCCGTAGCCGGGCTGGCCGCGATAATTAAAATAATCATCAAAACAGAGAATGGTGCCGTTCTGCAGGAAGTGGCGGATGAAGCGCAGCACCGGAACGGTTGATTCGTACAGATCGCAATCGATGTTGACGATTGCGGCTTTGACGTTTGAGGCTCGCAGTTCGCGGATCAGCCCCTCGCTCAGGGACTGGTCATAAAAACCCTCGACCAAGGCGTATTCGCCCGGATGAAATCCCTTGGTGGCCAGGATGCGCTCGAACTCGGGCTTTGAGCAGGCAAACTGGCCTTCTGCCCAGATTTCATGATTCGTGTTCCGATCAACCGATGGCAGACCCGCAAAGCTGTCAAAGGCGCGAAATACGATCGGTGAGACGCGATAGCGCCGGGCCATGGTCCGCGCATAGCCAAAGGTTTTGCCGCGCCAGACGCCGAATTCGAAGTAATCGCCTTTGACGCCATTGATTTTTGCGAATTCGAAGGCCTGGGCCAACATGCCGAATTCGGTCATGCGGTTCTCTGACCGCCGATCCAATACCTCCAGAAAACGCAACGCTAACGGGCTGTTGACGAGTCCTTGCAGGACTTTCATGCCCCATCCCCTCTATTTGGCGGGTTGGCGAATGTCTGGAGCAGTATTTTGTATGGTTATGCCCGAAGGGTAGCCTGGCCGGAAGACGGCGTGCAAGCAGCCGGCGGGCCTGATCTGGGGCCTCGTCCGCAGCGTTGATCCGGTCAGCTCAGGGAAGCGGCGATCTTTGCCTGCTGTTCTGGCGACAGGGATGCAATTGCCTTGTCCCGCTTGCCTTTCTGGGGCGCGGGAAAGACAGGTTCCCCCAGTTCGTTGCGCGGGATGAAGCCCGGCGCATAGGAGGCTTTCTTGCTCACGTAAAACGGTGAGGCTGCGCAACCGGAAAGCGCGAGGGCGATTGTCACAATCGTACCGAGTTTCCCGTACATCCTGTTTTCCGCTTTTTCTTGGCGCTTTTTGTTGGGCTATGAACAAGTCTGCTCGTTTCCTGCACTAAATGAGACCCATGCCAATGTCCATGTTTCATCCTTTGCTGACGGCATCGCAAATGCGGCAACTCGAGCAGGCGCGCTTTGCGGCCGGACAGTCCAGTCTGGCCGCGATGGAAGCCGCTGGCGGGGCGGTGGCGGAGGAGACCCTCAAGCGCGAACCCGCGCAGCGGCACGCGATCGTGCTGGTTGGCCCCGGCAATAACGGCGGAGATGGCTATGTGGTGGCGCGCCGTCTGGCCGAGGCCGGATGGGCCGTGCTGGTTGGAGCATGGGGCGATCCTGACGCCATGCAGGGCGATGCGCTGACCATGCGTCGGCGCTGGAGCGGCCCGGTTATCCCGCTTGATGAGGCGCTCGACCGCGTGACGGCGGAGATGGTGCTCATTGATGCCCTGTTCGGCATCGGCTTCAGCCGTCCGGTGGAGGCGGGCCTTGCCGCACGGGTTCGGCAGGCCTGCGATCGCGCTTGCTGCGTATATGCCGTGGATGTGCCGAGCGGCGTTGATACCGATACGGGACGGCTGATCTCTGACATGGTGTGGGCGGATGTGACGGTCACGTTCGGCGCGCACAAGCTGGCCCATGCGCTGGAGCCTGCGCGGTCTCGCTGCGGGGAGGTGGTGCTGGCCCCGATCGACCTTGCGCCCGGCCCCGATGATGTGGCGCGATACGGCATTGATTGCTGGATGACGGGAGTGCCGGAGCTGCCGCGCCCCGGCCCGCAGGATCACAAGTTCTCGCGCGGGTATGCGTGGGTTGCCTCTGGCGGGGCGTCAGCCACGGGCGCGGCCAGGCTGGCGGCGCGCGCTGCGCTGCGGGTTGGGGCAGGGGTCGTCAGCATCGCCAGTCCGCCCAGCGCCATAGCGATCAATGCGGCGCATCTGACTGCCATCATGGTCAAGCGGGCGGCAGGAGCGGAAGATCTGGCCGCTTATCTGGCGGATGATCGTTCAAGCGGCATGCTGATCGGTCCCGGTTTCGGGATTGGCGAGCGGTGCCGGGAGGCTGTTCTGGCGCTGTTGGCTACGGGTAAGCCGCTGGTTCTGGACGCCGATGCGCTGACCAGCTTCGAGGCCGATCCGGAGGCGCTGTTCGGCAGCATCAAGGGGCCTGTCGTCATGACGCCCCATGAGGGAGAGTTCCGGCGCTTGTTCCCGATGATCGATCCATCGGCGGACAAACTGGAGCGGGTGAGGGCGGCGGCGCGTTTGTCCGGCGCGATTGTGCTGCTCAAGGGGGCGGATACGACCATCGCAACGCCGGACGGGCAGGTTTATGTCAACTGCCATGCCACGCCCGAGTTGGGCACGGCCGGTGCCGGGGATGTGCTGGCCGGGACGATTCTCGGGCTGATGGTGCAGGAGCGCCAGCTCGGCCTTTCACCGGCCAAGGCGGCTGCGGTTGCGGCGTGGGTGCACGGCGAGGCGGGGCGGCGAATCGGGGCCGGATTGATCGCGGAGGATCTTCCTGAGGTCTACCCCGATATCCTGAAAGCTGTGGCCGTACGTTTTACACGACGTCGGATGAAATAGTCGGGTGAAATAAGGGATTGTTGCGTCATCCTACCCCTGTGCTATAGACGCCGCTTCGATTTCAGGCCCTGGCGGATGTGGCGGAATTGGTAGACGCGCTGGATTTAGGTTCCAGTGTCGAAAGACGTGGGGGTTCGAGTCCCTTCATCCGCACCAAGGCTTCACGGCCGCCTGGCGGCACATGACGAGTTGAGAGAACGCCATGCAGATCAACGAGACGTTGAACGAAGGTTTGAAGCGCGCTTACACCGTGGTGGTCCCGGCCGCCGATCTGGCCCGCAAACTGGACGAGCAGATTGCCACCGTTGCCAAGACCATCCGCATGCCGGGCTTCCGTCCGGGCAAGGTGCCGGCAAATGTCGTGCGCAAGATGCACGGCGCTGCGCTGACCGGTCAGGTGCTGGAAGAGGCCGTCAAGGACGGTTCGCAGAAGGTTCTGGAGGACAACAAGCTCCGTCCGGCCCTGCAGCCGAAGATTGAAGTGACCAAGTACGAGCCGGAATCGGACCTCGAGTTCACCATGGACCTCGAAGTTCTGCCGGACGTTGCCCTCCCGGACCTGTCTGGCCTGAAGCTGGAAAAGTGGACCATTCCGGTTGAGGACAAGGACGTCAACGAAGCTGTTGAGCGTCTGGCATCCCAGCAGAAGTCCTTCGAGGACGCGCCGGAAGGTCAGGCTGCCGAGAACGGCAACGCGCTGATCATCGACTTCGTGGGCAAGCTGGACGGCGTTGAGTTCGAAGGCGGCAAGGGCGAAGACACCCAGCTGGAACTGGGCTCGGGCATGTTCATTCCGGGCTTCGAGGAGCAGCTGGTCGGCGTGAAGGCTGGCGATCAGAAGACGATCTCCGTCACCTTCCCGGCTGAGTATCCGGCTGCAAACCTGGCTGGCAAGGAAACCACCTTCGACGTCACCGTGAAGAAGGTTCAGGTCTCCAAGCCGGTTGAGATCAACGACGAGATGGCCAAGAACTTCGGTCTGGAAGGTCTCGAGTCGCTGAAGGACATCCTGAAGTCGCAGATCGAGCGTGAGCACAACGCTCTGAGCCGCACCTTCTTGAAGCGCAAGCTGCTGGACGCGCTGGCCGCGACTCACGACTTCGCCGTTCCGGAGTCGATGGTTGATGCCGAGTTCCAGCAGATCTGGGCTCAGCTGGAGCGTGAAGCCGGCGACAACGAAGAAGAGAAGGCAAAGCTGGAAGCCGAGAAGGACGACTACCGCAACATCGCGGTGCGTCGCGTTCGCCTCGGCCTGCTGCTCTCTGAAATCGGCCAGGCCAACAACATCCAGATCACCCAGGCTGAAATGAACCGCCTGATCGCTCAGGAAGCCCAGCGCTATCCGGGTCAGCAGCAGCAGGTCGTGAAGTTCTTCACCGAGAACGCCATGGCTGCCGCTCAGCTGCGCGCCCCGCTCTATGAAGAGAAGGTGGTGGACTTCATTCTCGAGAAGGCCCAGCTGGAAGAGAAGAGCGTGAGCCGCGAAGAGCTGACCAAGGCTCTGGAAGCGGACGACGACAGCAAGACCGCTGAGGAAGCGCCGAAGAAGAAGGCTTCCAAGCCGAAGGCCAAGAAGGCCGAAGCTGAAGCCGCTCCGGCAGCGGAAGCCGCAGAGGCTGCTCCGGCGGAAGCCGCCGAAGAGGCCCCGGCCAAGCCGAAGCGCAAGACGGCTTCGAAGGCCTCTAGCAAAAAGGCTGAATAATCCTAATCTTGGCAATCGGGGGCGAAAGCCCCCGATTGTCTATGGACTTATGAAAGGCAGCGCCCATGATCGACCCGATCAGCCATTATCAGAACAGTCTTGTCCCCATGGTGGTCGAACAGTCCAACCGGGGCGAACGGGCGTTTGATATCTATTCCCGCCTGCTGCGGGAGCGGATTATTTTTGTAACGGGCGGCATCGAGGACCACATGGCGTCCCTGATCGTTGCCCAGCTGCTCTTCCTCGAGGCAGACAACCCGAAGAAGGACATTTTCATGTACATCAACTCGCCGGGTGGCGTTGTCACGGCGGGTTTGGCTATTTACGACACCATGCAGTACATCCGCCCGAAGGTGGCGACGGTGTGCATCGGTCAGGCAGCCTCCATGGGCGCGTTCCTGCTGGCCGCCGGTGAGCCGGGGATGCGTTGGGCTCTGCCGAACGCCCGCATCATGATCCACCAGCCCTCGGGCGGTGCTCAGGGCCAGGCAACCGACATCGAGATCCAGGCGCGCGAGATCCTGCGGATTCGCCAGCGTCTGAACGAGATTCTGCAAAAAAACACGGGTCGTTCCCTGGACGAGGTTGAAAAGGCCGTCGAACGCGACACATTTATGACGGCAGACGAAGCCAAGACCTGGGGACTGATCGATACCGTCTACGAACGCCGCCCCGAGACGCCCGAAGAGGGTGAAAAGCGGTAATCGGCTGTAAGGACGCGCCGGAATCCTGCAATGCCAGCGATATGTTAAGCCTCTTTTGAGGCCCGGCGCGTTATAGTCCCTGCGTCTGAATGGAGAGAGACCTCTCCATTTCGGGATTGTGAAGCCCTAGAGGCTCGGTCTAGGATGCCAGTGTCGGTCGAGTAATGGGCCGAACGAGGAAAGGACGCGCATGACCAAGCTCAGCGGCAGCGACTCGAAGAATACGCTCTACTGCTCCTTCTGCGGTAAGAGCCAGCACGAGGTTCGCAAGCTGATCGCCGGCCCGACCGTGTTCATCTGTGATGAATGTGTCGAGCTGTGCAACGACATCATCCGGGAAGAATCCAAGTCCGCTCTGGTCAAGAGCCGGGATGGGGTTCCCACGCCCAGCGAAATCTACAAGGTTCTGGACGACTATGTGATCGGCCAGAGCCATGCCAAGCGCGTGCTGTCGGTGGCTGTTCACAACCACTACAAGCGGTTGAACCACGGCCAGAAGAACAGCGATGTTGAACTGGCGAAGTCCAACATCCTGCTGGTCGGTCCGACGGGCTGCGGCAAGACGCTGCTGGCCCAGACGCTGGCCCGAATTCTGGATGTTCCCTTCACCATGGCCGACGCCACCACGCTGACCGAAGCCGGTTACGTGGGCGAGGACGTGGAGAACATCATTCTGAAGCTGCTGCAGGCTGCCGACTACAACGTCGAGCGGGCGCAGCGCGGCATCGTCTATATCGATGAGATCGACAAGATCAGCCGCAAGTCTGACAACCCGTCCATCACCCGCGACGTCTCGGGCGAGGGCGTGCAGCAGGCTCTGCTGAAGATCATGGAAGGCACCACCGCTTCGGTTCCGCCGCAGGGCGGCCGCAAGCACCCGCAGCAGGAGTTCCTGCAGGTCGATACGACCAACATCCTGTTCATCTGCGGCGGCGCCTTTGCCGGTCTGGACCGGATCATTGCGGATCGTTTGCAGGGCAAGTCCATCGGCTTCGGTGCCAACGTACAGGCTCCGGACGAGCGCCGCACCGGCGCTCTGCTGAAGGATTGCGAGCCCGAGGATCTGCTGAAGTTCGGCCTCATCCCCGAATTCGTCGGCCGCCTGCCCGTGATCGCGACGCTGGAGGACCTCGACACCGAGGCACTGGTCAAGATCCTCAAGGAGCCGAAGAACGCTCTGGTGAAGCAATATCAGAAGCTGTTCGACATGGAGGATGTGAGGCTCAGCTTCACCGACGATGCGCTGACCGCGGTCGCCAAGAAGGGCATCGAGCGCAAGACCGGCGCCCGCGGCCTGCGCTCGATCCTCGAGGAAGTGCTGCTCGACACCATGTTCGAGCTCCCCTCGATGCAGGGCGTCGAGGAGGTCGTCGCCAACGAGGAGTGCATC
>JAEZBH010000237.1 GCA_023427285.1 Pseudomonadota bacterium | reverse complement strand
TGCGTCAGTTGTGTTTAAGAGACTGGCTGGCTTGGGTGACGCGACTGGAGAGTGTGCCAGCCCGCCTCTAGGTTCTCGGCCCGGGGCACGGCGGCTAGCTGGACGACCCAGCCCGTGGCCGACGGCTTCACGGCCTCCTGCTGCGCTGATTGGACAACAGGCGCGGCCTCTGTTTCAGGTGCAGCGACGGCTTCAGGCGCGTCATCCGGATTTTCCGCAGCGGCCTGCGCGATCATCACCTCCGGCTGCGGCTCTGCCGGTTTTGCGGCCATGAACAGCGGCGGCTCGGCATGGGCCAGAGTTGTTGCAGACCGGGCGGGCACGACGCCAAGGAACCCTGCCAGCCGGTCCTGCGGGGGCAAGGCTGCCCACACGGCCCACTGGGTCAATTGCCGGGTTGCCTGGGATTGCCCGACTTCACGCTCAAGAAGCGTGCGGGCACGCGGCCATGCATCGGCCAGAGCCAGCGCGAGCGCCAGGTTCTGACGGGTGCGCGGGCCTGCGCCCGGTTGCCGGGCGGCTTCTTCCAGAAGGGCGATGCCCTCCTGCGGCTGACCTGCCAGCGCAAGCGCCAGCCCCACATCGGGATCGGGCGCGGAACCGGATGCGGCGGTGAGCGCCTGCAACCGCAGGACGGCCTGATCCGCCTGCCCCAGCCCGAGCTGCGCCAAGGCATAGCCAAGCTGGGCCTGACGGTTGTCAGGGCTTTCCTCCAGCAGCGCCGCGTGGAGCGCTGCGGCTTCGGCGAAACGGCCGGATGCCAGAGCTTTCATGGCCGAAGCGCTGTTCGCGGCTTCGGACACGGTCTGGTGCGAGGCCGGAGACGGCGTGTCTGCCACCATCCAGCTGCGCCCCGAACACCCTGCCAGGACGGCAAGGGTTGCAACCCCCGCCGCAAGCATCAGGCTCTGTCTCATCCTTGCCATGTCCATGCCCTCAGACCGCCAGAGGCCGCTGGGAGGACGGATCTTCCGCCATTGCCACTTCCAGATAACGGTCCAGCGCTTCCTCCAGAACCTTCTGCGCCGAGGTGCGGCGGAAGATGGAGACAACCCGCAGGTTCAAATGCCGCTCCGGATCAAGACGGAAGGTGAAGGCGATACGACGCTGGCCGCGCACCGGCTTGGACTTTGCGGCCGTCTGTGACGGGGCATTGTCCTGTGGTTTCACCTCGATGATGGCGGGGCTGTGCTGCGGACGCGGCAGCGTGATCACCCGACGCTGGGACGCGCCGTCCTCCTGATCCATCACCAGATCGGGGGTCATGGCCGGACGGGCTTCACCCTTGCGGACCAACAGGCTCCCCATCAGGGAAGCAGCAGGCTTGGGGTCCAACATAGCTCGTCTCCCCTTTGTCAGGCGCCAACGGCCTTGCGGCCAAAACCACCCTTGGGTGCAACCACCTGAGCCGGAAGGGCCTGGCGGGGCTGGAATACGGTGCGGCGGAAGTTCTTCTCCAGCCGGTCGGCCAGATACCCCCACAGCAACTCGATTTCCTTGGCGGACTTGCCGTTCGGATCGGTTTCCATCACGGTCCGGCCATCGATCATGCTTGAGGCAAAATCGGTGCGGTTGTGAACCATGACCGGCGCAACCGTGCCATGCTGCGAGAGCGCGACGGCGGCCTCGAAGCTGATCTTGGCGCGGGCGGTTGCGGCGTTGACCACGAACACCAGCGGCTTGCCGGAGCGCTCCACCAGATCAACCGTTGCACCTGCGGCGCGCAGATCGTGCGGGCTCGGGCGCGTCGGAATGACGACCAGATCGGCCACGTTGACGACCGTTTGAATCGCCAGCGTGATTGCCGGGGGCGTGTCGATGACCGCCAGCTTGAAGCCGCGGTTGCGCAAGTCTTCCAGATCAGCAGCCAAACGGCTGACGCTGGTTTGGGCAAACGCCGGAGTCGGCGCATCGCGCTCGTTCCACCAGTCCGCCAGAGAACCCTGCGGATCGATGTCCATCATGACCACCGGCCCGGCACCGTTGCGCTCGGCTTCCACGGCGATGTGACCGCTGAGCGTCGTCTTGCCCGAGCCGCCCTTCTGAGATGTAAATGCGATAACCCGCATGAATCTCTCCTCCCATGTTGAGGCTGTCGAACCTCAACTATGAGAATCAGAGTTTTAATAAGATGTTACCGCCTCGCCTTGCGATGCGGCCCGCCAGAGGCTCATGCGCTGGCGCAGAAACGATCGTTCGGACTGTAAAAGCGGGAAAAATGCGCGCTTTTAAACGCGCGAAAACCGGGCCGAAAAAACTGATCCGGAAAAGTAACGTGACTTCGGGAGCGCTTCGAGAAGCGCTCAACCGAAGCCACGGTCACGAGCCCCCCGTTGCCCGTGATCTGTAATGGTTAGTCCAGCAGTCACATTTGTGCAAGACGTGACGTGACAGCGCAATTCCCATGCGAAGTCATGACCTTGATACTGATCCGGACCCCATCTAATACGCTGTATTTAAGTGTCGTTAATGAATTGTTGGCTATAAGTCCAATGGACTAGGTCAAATTCAAACCGTCTCCAGGGCAATAAAGATGCAGGTTTTAGACGTTCAGGCCGCGAATCGACGCACCGCCCCCCGGTATTGGGTGCGCAGCGCCTGTGCGCTCCATACACCCGGCGGCATGGTGCACGGACGCCTGCGGGACATCTCCGCTGCCGGCGCTTTTGTGGAGATGCGGCGCGGTCCGGCGCAGGGCACCCGGCTGCGTCTGGAGCACCCGACGGCAGGAAGCCTTGAGGGCGTGGTTGTTCGCCGGACGGAAGACGGCGTAAGTCTTGCCTTTACGCCCGGTGAGGCCAACGTGGTTTTTGCCCTTCAGGTCATCAGTTCTGATATAAATGGCCCGAAACAGAGCCAAACCGTCACCCCCTCGCTTCAAACCGCAGATTGATCAGGCATAGGCATGGCTCCTCGTAAACCCGTGAAGATCCCGCTCTCCTTGCGCCTGAAAGCATGGTGGGAAGGCTATGATGCTGAAGAACTGGCACGGCTGAAGCTGAAAAACAGCCCCGCCGCGCCCGTCAGCAAGCCAGCCGCCAAGCCCGAGGCCAAAGAACCCGAGGCCCCGATCATCACGCCGTTGCAGGGAGAGACCACGGGCGAGCCGAAACCGGATTTGCCGATCGATCCGTGGGATGACAACCGCATCGATGTTGCCCAGCTGATCTGGGGGCGCGGTTTCTGCGGTCCGGGCGGACCGGAGCATGTGATAGCCATTTCAAAGCTGCTGACGCTCACGCCCGAGATGAGCATGATGCACCTTGGCGCAGGTCTTGGCGGTCCGGCCCGCACGCTGGCCGAAGCCTTCGGCGTCTGGGTGACGGGCTATGAGACCTCCACGTCTCTGGTGGCCGCAGGCAGCGAGCTTTCGGCCATGGCGGGCATGGCCAAGAAAGCCCCGCTTACCTACCTTGACCTCTCCTCCCCCCAGCCGTTCGAGCGCAAGTACGATCGCGTGATGATCGACAGCTTCCTGTCTCTGGTGGAGAACAAGCGGCAGTTGATGGAACTGGTGGAGGAAAGCCTGAAGGCGGATGGCCTTTGCCTCATCACCGACTATTTCCTCGCCAACGATGACACGCTGGGCAACCAGGCCTACAAGGACTGGGCTGCAGGCGAGCCGCGCAGCCTGACCCTCGTTAGGGTGGAAGAGCTGCGGGACATTCTTCAGAGCTGCGGTTATCAGGTTCGCGTCGATGACGACCTGTCGGGCGAATATGTCTCGCTCATCGATCAGACCTGGACGGGCGCAGACAAAACGGTTGCCGAACTCATGGCCCAGCCCGGACAAAATCAGCTGGTCAACGTAGTGATCAAGGAAGCCGAACTCTGGACCCGCCGGGCCAAGCTGCTGCGCGACGGCCACATCACCTACCGCCGCATCCTCGCCGCTAAGCGCGCGCTGTAGGGTCGGGTTTCGGAAATTTTTAGATTCGCAGGAGGGTCTTGAGCCCTCCTGGCAACCTCCCTTTTCTTATCGGGCCGAGCGCGGGATGACGGGCGCGGGATGACGGGCGCGCCCTTTCAAATATTCCCCGCAAAGAAAAGGGCCGTGCCCTTCTATGCAAGGACACGGCCCTAAAACAAATCGGGAGTGCAGAGGGTCCAAGACCCTCTGCAAAAAATCCCCCTGAAAACCCCTTACCGCGCGGCGTGCCAGTCTTCCTTGCGATAGCCTTGCGCGAACAGCAGCGCAGAGAGATCGCCATAACGAATCGAGGCGCTGGCGGCAGCTTCGGTCTTCGGCTTGGCGTGGAAGGCAACGCCCAGACCTGCTTCCTCGATCATCGGAATGTCGTTCGCGCCGTCGCCCACAGCCAGGCACTCACCAAGGGAGAGGCCCCGCTTGGCGGCTTCCTCGATCAGCGTCTCGCGCTTCACGCTGGCGGTGATGATCGGGCGATCCACCTTGCCGGTGAGCTTGCCGTCGGCAATGCCGAGCACGTTGGCCTTGTTCTGGGCAAAGCCCAGCTTGGCCGCCACGCGCTCAACGAAAAACGTGAAGCCGCCGGAGACCAACACCGTGTGCGCGCCATTGGCGGCCATGGTCTTCACCAGCGCCGCGCCGCCCGGCGTGAAGGTCACGCGCTCGGCATAGCAGCGCTCAAGCACGCCTTCTTCCAGCTCTTCCAACAGGGAGACGCGGGCATCGAGCGCGCCCTCGAAATCCAGCTCGCCGCGCATAGCCGCTTCCGTCACGCGGGCCACCTGCTCCTTGACGCCCGCATAATCGGCCAGCTCGTCGATGCACTCGATGGTGATCATGGTCGAGTCCATGTCCGCGATCAGCAGCTTGCGGCGGCGTCTGGCCGCCTCCTGCACGATCACGTCAATGCCTTCACCGGCCAGCGCGTCTTCAACGGCGGCGCGCGCCTGAACGCGGCTGATGCCGCTTGCGAACAGATCAGCGGCCTTTTCCGCCTCAAGCCACTCTTCCGCGCTCACTTGCGCGCCTGCGGCTTGCAGAGCGTCTACCGCCCGGCGCACAATAGCAGAATTAAGAACCGGCCCTTCCCAGGGCGCGATGAGCGTGGCAACCAACATCGACATGAGCAACCTTTTCCCAGAAACACCGGCCGGATGGCCTTTGGCCCGAAATCCGCTGGTGCTTATTGCCGGACCAACGGCAAGCGGCAAGTCAGCTGTGGCATTATGGCTGGCGGAAAATGCACCGGGCACCGTCATTAATGGCGATGCGCTGCAATTATACCGCGATTTGTCGGTGCTGACCGCCCGCCCCTCGCCCGAGGATGAGGCCCGCGCGCCTCACCGCCTCTATGGCGTGCTGGACGGCGCGGAGGTCAGCTCCGCCGCCTGGTGGGCGGAGGCCGCAACGCAGG
>JAEZBH010000327.1 GCA_023427285.1 Pseudomonadota bacterium | reverse complement strand
GGCCGGACCTGTCCGCCAGGCTGCTGCGCCTGTCGTCGGAGGAGGAACTGGAGCAGTTCCGCGAGCAGCAGGGCGGCTGATCTGCGGCCTGGTTAATCCATATCCATAGGGCGATGTTTTCTTTCACCATTCGGCTTTTGTCTCCTTCCTCCCATGCTCGACCGTAAGATCGAGCGCCACTGTAAAGACAAGAGGGGGAAGCCATGGCCGCTTATATGATCTTCACGCGCGAAGGCCCTGTGCGCGATGCGGCCGAAATGGCCGAATACAGCCGCAAGAACCGCGAGAATATGGCGGCGCTGGGCAAGGCCATGGTTCCGTTGGCCGTTTATGGCCGCATGGAGGTGCTGGAAGGTCCCGCGCCGGATGGGATCGTCATCCTCAAGTTTGAAAGCGTTGAGGATGCGCGAGCGTGGTATGATAGCCCTGAATATCAGGCGGCCCTGCCACACCGGCTGCGCGGCGCGGATTACCGGGCCGTTATTGTGGAAGGGCTTTGAGCGCGCGCTTGGCCAGCAGCGCCTCGGCGGCTTCCGGCGTGTCCACGTCCATGAGTACGCCGGGCGAGGGGGTCTCAACCTCCGCCACCTGATTCTGAAGTTCGGCCAAAAGGTGTTTGGCGCCCACATCTCCGCTCAGTGTCTGGAGCCGGGCGAAATGTTCGCGCCCCCACAGCACCGGGTTGCCGCGCTGCCCGCCATGCACCGGCACGCACACGGATATATTACTGTGCGGATTGAATGCGGCTGCCAGCGCCTTCAGGGTTTCCGGCGTTACGTCCGGCATGTCGCCAAGGCATACGAGTGCGCCCGCCCAGTTTTCGGGCACGGCCCTGATGCCGGCGCGCAGCGATGTGCTCAGCCCGCCCTCAAACTCAGGATTGTGCGCAAAACGCACTGGTTCATCTGAAAGCGCCGCGCGCACTCGCTCGGCTTCGCAGCCCGTCACCACAATTGGCGGCGGCAGGCCCGCCTCCCGCACGGCACGGGCGACATGCGCAAGGATCGGTCGTCCATCAACCTCGATCAGCAGTTTGTTGATCGCCCCCATGCGGCGGGATTGCCCGGCCGCCAGAATAACCGCGCCGATGGTGCTATGCTCCGGCGTTGTCATATCCGTATTCAGGCGCGGGGCAGGGCGCTCGGGAATTTCATCGATCAACCCGCCGACACCCATGCGGGCGATCGCGGCGCTGTCGATCGGAAGCCTTGCTGCCAATCGGTCCAGCACCCGGTCGAGGCCGTTGAGCTTGGGTGAGCGGGCGCAGCCGGGCAGGCCGATGACGGGGCGGCTGCCAAGGCGGGCAAGGCACAGCAGATTGCCGGGATCAACCGGCATCCCCAAGCGCTCGACATGGCCGCCCGCTGCCGTCACCGCCGCAGGAATAACATCCTGCCGATCGGCAATGGCGGACGCACCAACGATCAGAATCAAATCCTCGGTTGCCGCCGCCAGCCGCTCCGCCAGCAAGGCGGTGTCGTGAGGAAGGATTTCGGCCCGGTTCACCGTCAGGCCCAACCGGCCAAGGCGCGCTATCGTCACGCGCTCGGTCTTGGCGAAGAGTTCGTCCGCCTGTCCTGTCAGGCGGGTTTGCAGCAGCGCAACCGACATCGTGCGGAACGGCGCCAGCCGCAGGTTGATCGCCTCGGCGGCCTCCAGCGCGGCATCAAGAGAGCGCTTCTGCACGGCATAGGGAATGATCTTGAGGGTGGCGACCACATCGCCCGCTCGAACGGGCGTCTCGGGCGGCAGGGTGGCGAGCGTGATCGCCTCGTCCAGCAGGTTCAGCCGATGCACGGCCTCGGCCTCGAACAGGACCAGTCCGGCAGCCTCTGCGTAGAGGTTGCACCGCCCCGTGGTTGCCCGTCCGACACGCAGGCCGGGCACGGCAAGCCGCTCGGCCAGCCGGCGGGCAGCCTCATCTTCGGGGATGTCGCCCGCATCCAGCCGCGCCACCACCACGTCAGACAGCCCTGCGGCTTCCAGATGCGCACAATCCTCAAGGGTCAGCACCGTGCCCTTGCGCAGCCGCACGCCGCCCGCGCTGATGCTGTGCGCCAGCACCGCGCCCACCGCCTGCCGGGGAGATACCGGGCCGAAGCGCATCAGGCGTCTCCCAGCCTGAGGGCGGCGGTCATCTGCGCGGCAATGGATACGGCAATCTCAGCGGGGTTTTTCGCGCCGATATTCAGTCCCGCCGGGCCGTGAATGCGCAAGAGCTGCGCATCATCGAAGCCATAGGCCTTCAGGCGCTCGAGCCGCGCCGCATGGGTTTTGCGCGAGCCAAGCGCGGCAATATAGAAGGCGGGAGACTTGAGCGCAGTAATCAGCGCCGGATCATCAAGCTTGGGGTCATGCGTCAGGGTAATGACGGCGGAGCAAGCGTCCGGCTGCCACGCGTGCAGCGCTTCGTCCGGCCACAGGAGGGAGACGTCCAGCCCCTGAAACCGGCCTGCCGCGAACGCGCCGCGCGGGTCGATCACAAACGGCGCATAACCCATGGCTTCAACCAGCGGCACCAGCGCCTGCGCAATATGGACAGCGCCCACAATCGCAACTCGTAACGGTGGCGTATAGACATTTATGTATATGTCATCGCTGGGCGCGGTCTCCGCAACCGCTTGGCTGCTGCCATGCGCCAGATCCGTGCTCACTGTCACCGCACGCCCGGCCCGGCGCTCGTCCAGAATATGGCGGAGAAGGGCGGGGCTGAAATGCTGGTCGTCTATCGGTTGCACGAACACGGAAATCTTGCCGCCGCACGCCAGTCCGACATGCCACGCTTCGCTGTTGCTCACGCCGTAGTCCAGCCGCACGGCTTTGTTTTGCGACAGCGCCTCCTGTGCGTTGACGATGACGTCTCCCTCAACGCATCCGCCGCTGACCGAGCCCTGAAACAGGCCATCCGCGCGCAGCACCATGTGCGATCCCGTCGAGCGTGGTGCCGAGCCCCAGGTCTGGATTACCGTTGCCAGCGCGACCTTGTGGCCGTCAGACAGCCAGGCCAACCCCGTGGCGAACAGCGCGCCGATCTCATCGGTTGGCGTTGCCGTGACCTGCACGGTGCTCTTTGTCGTCAACCCGGTCATGCCGTTCGCATCCGTTCACAGAATTCTTGCGCTCCTGATAGCGGAGGCCGGGTGCGGACAGCAAGCGGAAGGACGGAGGTGGGGGGCTGGGTCGCGCAGACTCGCTGGCCGGTTGCTGAGGCCGGATTTCAATTCGCTGCGCGTTCAAGCCCGACCGCCTGCCGCACATGTCGATGCAGTTGCGTGTAGCACTTTGATTCGGGCATTCCTGTTCGAATCGATAGTGTTCTTGATTGAATCACAAATTAGTTAATTCAAATGATTGGTTTTCCGGTTGCCCCCTACCTGATCAGGTTGGTGGTCGGTGTGGGGGGCTGACGAAAAAATGGTCGAATGGTTAATGGTTGGCTTGATAGAGATTGTTTTGTAGGAAACCCGTGAGGGTCATTAACTGTAAGTGCCTAAGGTGTAGTCAAATTGCTGTGATATTGAAGATTTTCGGTTAATCTGTAGTCATTAAAAGAAGCTGGCAAGGTGGACCCCGGTCTATTTCAATAAATAATTACTTTTGAAAATTGGCGCATCCTAGTCGTTCGGGCTCGTTCCATGAGCCATTGTGAATTGGACGCGAAGGAAACATGTGCTAACTGTTCGTCATAGCACAAATCTGTGGTGCATAGCGTTGGAAGGAACCAAATGGCGGAAAGGGTTCAAGGAGGGGAGAACCTCGACCGGCAGTCTGAGGCCGTCGGAGATGAAGTCACTGGAACCATCAAATGGTTCGATGCCGTAAAGGGTTACGGCTTTTTGGTGCCTTCGGTCGGCGGTGGGGATGTCTTGGTTCACTTTACCGTTTTACGCGAGGTTGGTCGTCGGACCCTGCCAGAAGGGGCTACGTTGACCTGTCTCGCTGTGAAGCGAGATAGAGGCCGCCAAGCATCGAAGATCCTGAATTTGGATCTCTCGACTGCGATCGGGCCAGACCCTGAAACGGTTTTGCAGCGTGTCGCTGAGCGGACAGATCCGCTCTCGCTTCTCTCGCAGGCAGGTGACTACGAAACCGTTACAGTGAAATGGTTCAACCGGTTGAAAGGTTATGGCTTTTTGTCACGCGGTGTCGGCACGCAAGACATCTTCGTTCATATGGAGACGTTGCGGCGCGCTGACATTCTGGAGTTGATCCCTGGTCAAACATTGCAGGCCAAGATTGCATCCGGAGAAAAGGGGCCGCTGGCAGTCGTCGTCGAACAGGTTGTCGACGCTTGACAGTGAAGTCATGACGCTCAAGTCAGCTTTGATTAGGGCATCCCTGGGGGCGAGTGCGGTAATTGCCGCGCTCGCCCTTGACGTCCGTGTCGCTTCTTGGAGCGCATCCTCGGGCTCTTCTGATCCAGCAGGTCGTTTGGAGGGCGGTGTGGCCATGGGCTTCCTGTCCGAAGCCGGGGCGAGCAGCGAGGCCTTCCTGGGCAAGCCGCAGCGTCTTGAGGTGTCCGAGTTGGAGATTGTCGGGCGGAACGGCAAGCGCCATGTCTTCAAGGTGGAGATGGCGCGCACGCCCCGGCAGCAGGAAATCGGGATGATGTATCGCCGGTCCATCGGGCCGGACGAGGGGATGTAGTTTCTGTTTCCCCGGCCGCGGCAGGCTGCGTTCTGGATGATGAACACTTACATCCCGCTTGATCTGATCTTTATCACCAAGTCCGGGCGGGTTGAGAGCATTGCTGCCAATGCGGAGCCGCATTCGCTCGCTGCCCTGCAATCGCGTAGTTCGGTCATCGCAGTGCTTGAGATTGCTGGTGGACGGGCCGCAGAACTCGGCATAGCCGAGGGTGATCGGGTGATCAACTCGGAGCTGGCGCGCCAATAGCGCGGTGTTCGCGCGCGAATTTTGCTCTGCGCTTCAGTTAAAGTGGCCGGGTTGAATTTGACCGTGCAGGTTTGCGGCAATTTCCATCTGTTTCTGAAATGTAACAATCCGCACCCGGCGTCCCTTTTATTAATTTTATAAGTTTAAATTAATTAGAAAATCTAGATATTTGGGTGTCTGAATGATCCCCACGCCCCCTGTATATTCATCTTGTTGTGGGCAAAGCGCCGTCGTATGATGGCAATAATAAGCAAGAAATATATTTATCTACGATGCGAGTGGGGAGACATTATGAAGAGCTCGGCATTGTTAGGTGTAGTGGCGGCTTCCTTACTGCTTTCAGGGTGCGGTTCCGAGGGGGAAATCGAAAAGGTCTTTGTCGCAAAGTACGGCAAGGAACTTTGCATGGAGGTCGCCTCGGGCTTTCCGCTTTCGGTCATGTATGAAAACGACATCAGCGAGGCTGCGGACGCGCGCTGGGTGCAGGCGCTCGTGCAGGAGGGCGTGCTTGTGGCGGGCGAGGTCAGTCAGACCGGAGCGCCGCCCTCGGTGCTCAATAATGCGAATTTCGATCTGAGCGAGCAGGGGCGCACGTTTGTTCGTGACAACAAGCTTTGCTACGGCAAGACCGAAGTCGATCGCGTTATCGACTATCGTGAATATCACGATGGCGACCGGCGGCTGCTCAATGCACAGGTCGCTCTGCGTCACGTCGTGACTGCGCCGTGGGCCAACAACCCGGATCTGCGGGGGCGGGTGAAGTCCGGCCGCGAGGTGATTCAGCGCACCATGCGCTGGTCAGAGACGGGCTGGCAGTTGCACTGATCGGTGGAGGCGAGCGCTGGTCTCGGGTGGTCCTGATGGGATGGCCCGAGATCTTGCTGCCCATAGATCTTGTGGCCCAGGGATTATACGGCCCAGGGCATCTTCTGCTGTTTCCGGCACAGCCGCAATTCCTGGGCTGCTCTTGACCTGCGCAAAAGTTATGCGTTGCAGCCCACCTCGGGTGAGGCGCGGCTTTGCGTAAGAGATCGGCATAGGGTTTCTATGTGCTGTGTCAGGTGCGGGTGTCGTCTGGCATTGGTTCGCGCTGTGCTTTGGCGCGTGCTTGGTTCCTCGCGCTGCTCGGTCAATACCGCGTGAAAAGCGTGCTGGAAGAGGCGCGGGGGAGCCTCTGTTGCCCCCGCCATGATGGCAGCTTTGCCTTCTTGTCTAAAAATCTGCGTCTGGAGTGCATGCGGATGCGCAGCATCACTTGCCGCCTGAGTGCTTGGACGCTAGAGGTGCCCCCGAGATTTTTGAATCCATCGCCGAGTATTTTTATCCTACGGAGGGCATAGCAATGACGGCCATTGTGGACATCGTCGGGCGGGAAATTCTGGACAGCCGGGGCAATCCCACTGTCGAGGTTGATATTCTGCTGGAAGACGGCTCGTTCGGGCGCGCTGCCGTTCCCTCTGGCGCCTCGACCGGCGCGCATGAAGCCGTTGAAAAGCGCGACGGCGACACCGGCCGTTATCTCGGCAAGGGCGTGACCGCTGCCGTTGAGGCCGTCAATGACGAGATCTTCGATGCACTGGCCGGTCTTGACGCTGAAGACCAGATCCAGATCGACCAGATCATGATCGATCTGGACGGCACCCCGAACAAGAGCCGCCTCGGCGCAAACGCCATCCTCGGCGTGTCGCTGGCGGTTGCCAAGGCAGCGGCTGAGGCTCGCGGCCTGCCGCTGTACCGCTATGTCGGCGGCGTTTCGGCTCGCACCCTGCCGGTTCCGATGATGAACATCATCAACGGCGGCGCGCATGCCGACAACCCGATCGACTTCCAGGAATTCATGATCATGCCGGTTGGCGCCGACTCCCTGTCGGACGCTGTTCGTTGGGGCGCGGAAATCTTCCACGTCCTGAAGAAGGAGCTGTCGGCCGCTGGTCTGAACACCGCCGTTGGCGACGAGGGCGGTTTTGCTCCGAACCTGGCTTCCACCACCGCCGCCATGGATTTCGTGATGAAGTCCATCGAGAAGGCTGGTTTCAAGCCGGGTGAAGACGTGTACCTGGCGCTGGACTGCGCTTCGACCGAGTTCTTCAAGAACGGCAAGTATGTTCTGGAAGGCGAGGGCAAGACCCTTGAGTCTGCCGAGTTTGCCGCTTACCTGGCTGACCTGGTCGCCAAGTACCCGATCATCTCCATCGAAGACGGCATGGCCGAGGACGACTGGGCTGGCTGGAAGGCGCTGACCGATCTCATCGGCAACAAGTGCCAGCTGGTGGGCGATGACCTGTTCGTGACCAACTCGACCCGTCTGCGGGAAGGCATCCAGAAGGGCGTTGCCAACTCCATCCTCGTGAAGGTCAACCAGATCGGCACGCTGACCGAGACGCTGGACGCTGTCGAGACCGCGCACCGCGCCCGTTACACCGCCGTGATGTCGCACCGCTCGGGCGAGACCGAGGATTCGACCATTGCCGACC
>JAEZBH010000206.1 GCA_023427285.1 Pseudomonadota bacterium | reverse complement strand
TTTTTTCCACCCCCACCCCGGCAACCCCGCTTCGCCTTAGTCTCGTGGGCTCGGAGAATGTGTATAAGAGACAGGGACAATTTGGGGACGCTCATAGCCGCTTGAGGACCAGAACGCCAGACTCGGGATGCGGGTCGAGGCTGTTCTGTGACGATGCGAGCACAACTCCCCCGCAACCCTCTTGATTGCAAGCACGTTACCCGTCATGCGCTTGGGCGACCAAACACCTTATTCGCAAGGAATTGCCATGTCCGACATTACCCGCATTGAGACCGGCCCGCGCATGAGCCAGGCCACCATCCACAACGGCATTGCGTACCTCGCCGGCCAGATTGCCGAGGGCGCAACCGTTGCCGAGCAGACCGCAGCCGTGCTGGAGCAGATCGACGCGCTGCTGGCGCAGGCAGGCACCGACAAGTCGCGTATCCTGACCGCAACCATCATTCTCTCCGATATCGCCACCTTCGGCGAAATGAACTCGGTGTGGGAAAAGTGGGTGCCGCAGGGCGCAACCCCGGCCCGCGCCACCATCGAGGCCAAGCTGGCCGCGCCGCAGTATCTGGTCGAGATCGTCGTCGTCGCGGCGCTGGCGTAAGGCTCGACGCGGCAACAATGCCCTTCGGGCGCGGGTGCAAGGGGGTCTTAACCCCCTTGCGATCCCCCTTTGACTTTACGGGCGCGTTTGAACGCATCCTGTCATGTGCTACACTGTACGCAATGTGTAACACATGGAGCACCGGCCATGACTGAGGCGACCTTTACGTTTCGGGTTGATGACGACTTGAAGCGGGAGTTCACTCGCGCTGCCAAAATTCGTGATCGCAGTGGTGCGCAACTTCTCCGTGATTTCATGCGGGAATTCGTGCGGCAGCAGCAGGAAGCTGCAAATCATGATGCCTGGTTTAGGCGCGAAGTGCAGGCCGGTCTGGATGCAGCTAATGCGGGCGAGGTGATTTCGGCCGAGGACGTTGAGGCTGAGGCCGCTGCGTGGCGGCTGGAGATGCAGCGTAGAATGGCCGGATCCGGTGCATGAAGCTGGTCTGGAGCAAGCTTTCCAGTCAAGATCGTAACGAAATCCGGACCTATATAGCCTCAGACAATCCCGCTGCTGCGCTCGCCCTCGATGAATTGATTGCCGAAAAGGCCGCGCGGCTACTTGATCATCCGGGCTTGGGCCGGAAGGGCCGTATTGATGGCACCCGAGAGTTGGTCATCCATCAGAATTACATCTTGGTCTATGACAGAGTTGGAAGTGCGGTGCGCATATTGCGTGTTTTGCACGCCGCCCGGCAGTGGCCACCCTCCCGTTCGTAGTATTGGAAGTAAGTTAACAGTTTAAGGCTGGCTATTCTCTGTAGCGACTGGACGCGGCACTCGCTTGCCCTTGGTGCGGCTGGTCAGATGAAACTGACGGCACCGGTCGCAGCGGTAATGTCTGAGCGGAATGGTTGCGCGCTGAACGGCCTCTACCGCCTCCGCCTCGGATGCATAGCGCACTTTCTTGCTGCAAATGCTGAGTCGGGTGCGCATGGGTAGATTTCATCCCTCGATAGATAACGTCAGCCAGCAAGGCCGAGAAAAACCAGAATGGCACGGTTCAGCCGGACCATATCTTGCGCCGCCAATTCTCCGATGCGTTGGTCAATCTGATTGCGCCGCACGGTCACGATCTTGTCGATCATAAGATAAGAGGGATGTTGCAAGCCGTTCGTAGGGTCTGGCTCTACGGGAAGGCGAATGAGCGGCGCATCCACGGCTGTTGTCGTGAAAAGACAGATTGTTATTGAGTCCGTGCCATCGAAGGCATCGCTTTGAATAATGACAGCAGGGCGTGGTTTTCCGGCGTATCCGCTGGCGGCAACAGTGACGATTGCGCCACGTTTCATTCATCGCCCCAATCGGCGACGACATCAATGAAAGCCTGATCGTCTTCAGCGGAAGAGGAGCGAGAAACGGCCAGGCTTTGCAGATGCGCCTGTTCCAGAAACGTACGCGAACGCACGTCTGGGACCCAGATTTGAAGGGGCTTCAGACCTTGGGCACGCAATCGTGCACGATAATCGCTCACGCGGCGTCGAGTGTGTTGCGGATTGGGTTGGACCATAGGGCCTCCGTTACATGTAACATAACGGATAAAGGGCCTTTGCTCAAGTGATGGCGGCTGGTTGTTGCTGCCAGAGTGAGGTGTATAGGCCTGTCTGGCGCACGTCCCGATAAATGAATGGGAGGTGCAGGAGGGGTAAGCCCCTCCTGCAAAACGAAGCAAATCCCAAACAAAAAGGCCGGAGGGCGAACCGTCCGGCCTTTCTGAACTGTTATCGAGCAGCGGCTTAGCGCAGCGAGGCGATGACGCTCTCGAAGAGGGCGCGGCCGTCGGTGCCGCCCTGCTCGGCCTCGATGAGGCGCTCAGGGTGCGGCATCATGCCGAGCACGTTGCCCTTCTCGTTGATGATGCCGGCGATGCTGTTGCGCGAGCCGTTGGGGTTGTCCACATAGCGGAACACCACCTGGCCGTTGCCTTCCAGGCGATCCAGCGTCTCATCGTCGGCGAAGTAGTTGCCGTCGTGGTGAGCAACGGGAACCGAGATTTCCTGACCGGCCTCATACTGGCTGGTGTAGGCGGTGTTGGCGTTTTCCACCTTCAGCGCCACGTCGCGGCAGATGAACTTCAGCCCGGCGTTGCGCATCAGCGCGCCCGGCAGCAGACCTGCTTCGGTGACGATCTGGAAGCCGTTGCACACGCCCAGAACCTTGACGCCGCGTTCGGCAGCCTTGACCACCTCGCGCATGATCGGCGACTGGGCGGCCATCGCGCCGGAGCGCAGGTAGTCGCCGTAAGAGAAGCCGCCGGGCAGGGCGATCAGGTCGAGGCCGTCCGGCAGGGCGCTGTCGCCGTGCCAGACCATTGCGGGCGCGGTGCCGCCGATCTTGTGCAGGGCAGCGGCCATGTCCCGGTCGCAGTTGGAACCCGGAAAAACGATAACGGCGGATTTCATAACCTTGACCCTACTTTTGGGTGACGGATGTGCGGAAAGCTGCCCGGCGAACCGGGCAGCTTCAGTGGCCCTCAGGCCAACTCGATCCGGTAGTTCTCGATGACGGTGTTGGCCAGCAGCTTGCGGCACATTTCGTCGATCTGGGTCTTGGCCTTCTCGGCGTCCGTCTCGGCGACTTCCAGCTCGATGAACTTGCCCTGACGAACTTCTTCAACGCCGTCAAAGCCCAGACCGTGCAGTGCGCCTGCAATGGCCTTGCCCTGCGGGTCAAGCACACCGTTCTTCAGCGTTACGTAAACCTTGGCTTTCATCAGCGATTTTCCTCACGCGCTTTGCGAGCTTCATCCAGATCAAGAACGGTCGGCTCCGACCCTTCCGGCATCAGGCCGAGACGGCGTGCGACTTCCTGATATGCTTCGGTTTCGCCGCCCAGATCGCGACGGAAGCGGTCCTTGTCCAGCTTCTCGCCGGTGGCGATGTCCCACAGACGGCAGCCGTCCGGGCTGATCTCGTCCGCCAGGATGATGCGGGTGAAGTCGCCTTCCCAGAGGCGGCCGAACTCAAGCTTGAAGTCCACGAGCTTGATGCCGATGCCGGCGAACAGGCCCGACAGGAAGTCGTTGATGCGGATCGCGAGGTCGGCGATGTCGTGCATCTCTTCCTGCGTCGCCCAGCCGAAGGCGGCGATGTGCTCTTCGGTGATCATCGGATCGCCGAGCTCATCGTTCTTGTAGTAGTATTCGATGATGGTGCGCGGAAGCGGCGTGCCTTCCTCGATGCCGAGGCGCTTGGACAGCGAGCCAGCAACCACGTTGCGAACAACCACCTCGACCGGCACGATCTCCACCTGCCGCACCAGCTGCTCGCGCATGTTCAGGCGGCGGATGAAGTGGGTGGGGATGCCCATGTTGCCCAGGAGCGTGAACACATGCTCCGAGATGCGGTTGTTCAGCACGCCCTTGCCAGAGATCGTGCCCTTCTTCTGCGCATTGAACGCAGTAGCGTCATCCTTGAAATACTGGATGAGGGTGCCAGGCTCCGGTCCTTCGTAAAGGATCTTGGCCTTGCCTTCGTATATTTGGCGACGGCGAGACATATGCGGGTCCACTGAATCGGAAGAGTCCATGCTGACTGCGGCCTGGTCCGCTTGAAAGGTTTCGGTCCTGACAGATCCTGTAAACGGCGATCAGGGCCGAACCGCGAGGGCCGCCCCAGCGAGTCGGGACCTCCATACTCTAAAGGGTCCCCAGGAACAATGAAGATTAACACCCCATCGTCTGGCGGTGATTCGCGACGGCTGCCAAGCCTTGCAGTTGATCCGGCTCCGGCTGGCCTCTATGTAGTGGGGCTGAAACCGGAACAAGCCAACGAGAAAGAAGCTATGACCACCTTTGATGATCGGGAAAAGGCGTTTGAAACGAAGTTCGCGCGCGACGAGGAGCTTCAGTTCAAGGTTGGCGCCCGCCGCAACAAGCTGCTGGGCCTGTGGGCTGCC
>JAEZBH010000190.1 GCA_023427285.1 Pseudomonadota bacterium | reverse complement strand
GCCAATGGGCGTGCGAATGCCGTCGCAGATGAAGGCATCGGTCATCATGCGCTCACTCCTATGGCGACGTTGCCGCCAGATCTGTTGCCGCAAAACCCCATGCTCACCCCCCGGTCTGGCCTATGCGGTTTGATGTGCAAAGGCTCTTGCCGTTAATAATCCGAACGACCATACTATTATTCGAGATCATTGCCCTGTCCAGTCGGGAGCGATGAGCGGAAGCGAAGCTGGCGGCAACAGCCGGCACGCCGCAGTTGGAGACGCCAGGAGGGCTTGTGACCACCTTTTCCACGATTGTTTACGACTGCACCGATGGCATTGCCCGTCTGACGCTGAACCGCCCGGAGAAGCTGAACAGCTTCAACGTGACCATGCACGCCGAGGTGCAGCAGGCGCTGGGGTTGGTGGAGGCTGACACGACGGCGCGGGTGCTGGTGATTACAGGCGCGGGGCGCGGCTTCTGCGCGGGCCAGGATCTGGATGACCGGGCAGTGAAGCCCGGCAATGCGGCGGTTGATCTCGGCGAGAGCATCGAGAAGAATTACAACCCGCTGGTGCGGCGGATTGCGGCGCTCAAGATGCCGGTGATCTGCGCGGTCAACGGCGTGGCGGCAGGCGCGGGCGCGAACATTGCGCTGGCCTGCGATATCGTGATTGCCAGCAAGGCGGCCAAGTTCGTGCAGGCATTCTGCAAGCTCGGCCTCGTGCCGGATTCGGGCGGGACGTGGAGCCTGCCGCGCGCCGTTGGTCAGCCGCGCGCGCTGGGGCTGGCGCTGCTGGGCGCGCCGATCGACGCCGAGACGGCGGAGCGCTGGGGCATGATCTGGAAGGCGGTGGAGCCGGAGGCGTTCGAGGCGGAAGTGGAAGCGTTGGCCCACCATTTCGCCAGCCAGCCGACCAAGGGTCTGGCGTTCATCAAGCAGGCGATCAGAGCCGCGGCCACCAACACGTTCGACGAGCAACTCGACCTTGAGCGCGACCTGCAACGCGAGGCCGGATTCAGCGCCGACTACCGCGAGGGCGTGAGCGCCTTCCTTGAGAAGCGCACCCCCAACTTCACCGGCGCGTGAGGCGCCAGTCACTGCGACGTTTCCGAAGGAGAATTGGCACATGAAGCTGATGAGCTTTGCCGAGGGCCGCTGGATCGAGCCGCAGGGCCGCGTGACGGAAATTTTCAGCGCGGTGGACGGCGCGCCGATGGGCGTGTGCTCAAGCGCAGGCATCGATTTTTCCGGCATGGCCCGCTACGCCCGCGAGGTGGGCGGTCCGGCCCTGCGCGCCATGACCTTCACCGAGCGCGCCGAGATTTTGAAGCAATTGGGCGTGTACCTGATGGAGCGCAAGGACGAGCTTTACGCGCTCTCCTACAAGACCGGCGCAACCAAAGCCGACAGTTGGGTGGACATTGAGGGCGGCATCGGCACGCTGTTCGCCTACGCCTCGCGCGGCAAGCGCGAGTTGCCGAACGAGCATCACCTGATTGACGGCGAGGTGGAGCCGCTGTCGAAGGGCGGCACGTTCGTTGGCCTGCACGTGCTCACGCCGCTGAAAGGCGTGGCGGTCCACATCAATGCCTTCAACTTCCCGTGCTGGGGCTTGCTGGAGAAGTTCGCCCCGACGTTCCTGGCGGGCGTGCCGGTCATCACCAAGCCCGCAACGGCCACCGCCTATCTGGCGGAAAAGCTGGTGCGGATGATGATCGAGTCCGGCTTGCTGCCGGAGGGGGCGCTTCAGATTATCGTCGGCTCGACCGGCGATCTGCTCGATCACCTGACCTCGCAGGACGTGGTGTCGTTCACCGGCTCGCTGGAAACCTCCATCAAGTTGCAGGCGCACCCCAACATTCTTCGCAATGCGGTGAAGTTCATCGCCGAGCGCGATTCGCTCAACGCCTCTATTCTGGGGCCGGACGCCGGTCCGGGCACGCCGGAGTTCGATCTCTACGTGAAGGAAGTGCAGCGCGAGATGACCACCAAGGCGGGCCAGAAATGCACCGCCATTCGCCGCGCCATCGTGCCGAGGCAGCACGCGGATGCGGTGGCAGAGGCGCTGAAAGCGCGGCTGGCCAAGGTGGTGGTGGGCGATCCGCAGGCCGAGGGCGTGACCATGGGCGCGCTCGCCAGCCACGACCAACGCGAGGACGTGCTGGCCAAGATCAGGCTGCTCAGCAGCGAGGCGGATCTGGTGTTCGGCGACCTTGAGAATTTCGAGGTGGTGGGCGCAGACAAGGCGAGGGGCGCGTTCCTGCCGCCCGTGCTGCTGCGCTGCGATGATCCATGGACGGCCAGCCATGTGCATGACGTGGAGCCGTTCGGCCCGGTTGCAACCATTGTGCCCTACGATACGCTGGAAGAAGCCGTGCGCCTCGCCAACCGGGGCGAGGGTAGTCTTGTGGCCTCGGTGTTCACCTACGATCCTGCCGTGGCGGACGCGTTGCTGTTCGGCACGGCGTCGTTCCATGGCCGCCTCGTGTTCATCGACCGGGACTGCGCCAAGGAATCGACCGGCCATGGCTCGCCTCTGCCGCACATGATCCACGGCGGGCCGGGACGCGCGGGCGGCGGCGAGGAAATGGGCGGCATTCGCGGCGTGAAGCACTACATGCAGCGCACCGCGCTTCAGGGCTCGCCCACGCGGCTGGGCCAGCTCTCGCGCCAGTGGATCCGGGGCGGGGCGGAAATAGACGCGGGCACGCACCCGTTCACCCGCCCGTTCGAGGCGCTGCAACTGGGCGAGACGTTTCACACGGCCTCGCGCGTCGTGACGCTGGCGGATATCGAGCACTTCGCCGAATTCACCGGCGATACCTTCTATGCGCACATGGACGAGGAAGCCGCCGCGGCCAATCCGTTCTTCCCCGGCCGGGTGGCGCACGGCTATCTGCTGCTCAGCTTTGCGGCGGGGCTGTTCGTGGAGCCGTCGCCGGGTCCGGTGCTGGCCAACTACGGCCTTGATAACTTGCGCTTCATCAAGCCGGTCTCGCCCGGAGACGCCATCAAGGTGCGCCTGACGGTCAAATCCAAGAAGGCGCGGCGGGAATACGGCGAAGTGCGCTGGGACGTGCAGATCACCAACCAGAACGACGAGCCGGTTGCCAACTATGATCTGCTCACCATGAATGCGTTCAGCGGGGAGCCGGTGGGTAATTAATTTATTGTTTTTGCAGAGGGGCTTGCCCCTCTGCACTCCCACTCGTTTCAAGGGCCGCATCCTTCATAAAGGGCGCGGCCCTATTCTTTGGGTATGCGAGCGCACCCGGTCTTGTCCTTTGGCACAAGACACTTTGACGGCAGGGAATATTTTGTGCAGCTGTCTCTTTTAATTGACAATTGCGGGTTGTCTCCTATAAAAGACAGATGCTTGAGACGCTCCAGACTGAGGAGTTCGAAACCTGGCTGCGAAGTCTGAGGGATGCTCTGGCGCGCAAGAAGATTGCCCAGCGCATTGTCCGGGTTCAGTCAGGACTGCTCGGCGACGTTAAAAGCGTTGGCGATATGGTCAGCGAGCTTCGGATCGATTACGGCCCGGGCTATCGGCTGTACTTCACCCGGCAAGGCGATGTTCTGATCATCTTGCTGTGCGGTGGGGACAAGGACTCGCAAGAGCGCGACATCAAGAGAGCCAAGGAATTGGCCAGAAAAATCAAAAGACCTGAGCCATAAAGCGAGCCGCTGGAACACAACGCAAGGAGGCGAACGTGGTCCAATTGAAGAACTTCGATCCCGCTGAATATCTGGACGACCTTGAAAGTCAGGCTGAACTTCTGGCGGATGCTCTGGCAAGCGGCAATGCGGGCTATGTTGCCAATGCCTTGGGCGTTATTGCACGCGCGCGCGGCATGAGCGAGTTGGCCCGTGCCACCGGGCTTGGCCGTCAGTCGCTTTATGCGGCGCTCAGTCCGGATGGCAATCCGACGCTTGATACCGTGCTCAAGGTTGCCAAAGCCCTCGGCATCGATTTGACCGCCAAGGTTCACACCGCATAAAGGCGTCTCGGCTTTTAAAGGGTGCGGGCCTTCAAAATGGAAGAGAGTTACAGGAAGGGCAAAGGCACAGCCTGAGCATCCCTCCTGCAAATAACTTGCCGAAAATATTTGAAAATCAGGCGGCGAGCGGTCCGGCGGGGCGGCGCATGACCCATTGGTCGATGGCTTTTGGCGGGTTCAGCGGCCCGTCGATCTCAAAGCCGTATTTGCGGTAGAAATTGATGGCGCGATGGTTGTGCGCAACGACGGTGAGCCATTGGGAATGGTTCGCGTCCAGCCAGTCTATGCCCGCGCGCATGAGGCGAGCCCCAACGCCAAGGCCGTGATGATCCGGGTGGACCATCATCCAGTCGATCTCGTGGCTGTCAGCAGCGTGGCGGGTGGCAATGAGAAAGCCGCCGAGCGCGCCGTCAACGAACGCGCAAACCAGCATCTGATGCTCGCTTTGAGCCGCTTGCGTGCAGGTGTCCGCGCTGATGTTCACAATGCGCTGAATGGCGGCGACCTGCTCGGGCGAAAGGCCATCGCGGTAATAGGTGGAGCGGGTGGCGGCCTCGGTCAGCGCGGTGATGTCCGCGCCGCTCATAAGGGCCAGGGCATCGGTATTGTAACGCAACGCAACCTGCCGATCGCGGGTCTCGTTCATCTGATTTCCCCCAACTAATTTTTTAGTCTGAATGTTGGCAGAAGGCTTGGCGGAAATCGGCTTTAATTCAAAGCCATGGCTCGGCCAGCGGTGCGAATTGCGCGATGCCTGCCGTGACGGACTTCGGGGTGGGGAAGGCTGGAACTTCCCCTCCGGCTGGCGGTTGCTCCTGACATGCGGGGGCACCTTCCTTGGGCGGCCCCTGCTTGCCTGGTGTAAAAAAGGAGGCAGCTATGCCGACAAACACAACTGGCGGATCGCCGGACACGTCACGGAAAACCTCTATGGGCACCGGAGACAAGGTGCTGGACGCGACCGAGCTGTTGCAGCGCGATCATCGGCAGGCGGAAAGCTGGTTCCATGCCAGCGAATCGCTGAGCGACGAGGCGCAGAAGGCCGCGCTGATTACGAAAATCTGCCTGGCGCTGAAGGTGCATGCGCAGATTGAAGAAGAAATCTTTTATCCGCGCGCCCGGGCCGCAATCCACGAGGACGGGCTGATGCAGGAGGCCCTCGACGAGCACAACGAAGTGAAGCAGATGATTGCCGACATCGAGCAGCGTCAGAGCCAGGGGCTGGATTGCACCGAGCAGCTGAACACGATGCGGCAGGCGGTGCAGCATCACGTGCATGAAGAAGAGAATGAGATTTTCCCCAAGTTGCGCAACTCTGAGATCGATCTGTTCGAGCTGGGCAGCGAGCTGGCGACGCGCCGTGCTGAATTGATGCAGGAAGTTGCAGCGCAGCTGAACGCCCAGAATTCGGGCCGGGGGTTCTGATACGATGGCCGCCCGCGACGATCGCTGGGGTGGGGGCGGACCCGGTACAGGTGCGGCCCGCCCGATCACCGGGGCAGGTATTGCCTTGGGATTCGCGCTGGGCGGCTTCTTCGATGGTATTTTGCTGCACCAGATCCTTCAGTGGCACCATTTGCTCAGCGGGTTGGACGGGCCGCACTGGCGCAGCCTGTCCGTGCAGGTGATGGCTGACGGGCTGTTCCATGCGCTGATGTACGTGATTGCGCTGGTGGGGCTGTGGAAGTTGTGGAGAGCGCGGCGCACAGCCGCAACCACCAGCAATCGCCGCTTCATCGGCATGGTCATGATGGGCTTTGGCCTGTGGCATATGGCGGACGGCATGATTGCCCACTGGCTGCTGGGGCTGCATCACATCCGCATGGATGCGCAGTCCGTGGTGGCATGGGATCTGCTGTTCTTCCTGACCGGCGGGCTCATTCTGGTCGCGGGGCTGATGCTGGCGCGCACGGGGCAGACAAGCGAAGGCCGGGTGCGGGGCCTGTTTCCGGGCCGCAAGCCGGGCGGCAAGCCAACCGATGACAAGTCCCCCGGCGGCAAACCCGCAGGCGGAAAGCCGGTGAACGGGAAATCGGCAGGCCGGACCGCGTTCCTGCTGGGTCTTGCCGTGGTGCTGACGGGCGCATGGGCCCTGCGGCCCGCTCCCGGCGGGCTGGTGACAGCCGTTTTTCCCGCCAGCGCGGGGGCAGGCGCCGCCTTGCGGGCGACGGCCGCGCTCGATGCGCGTCTGGTGTGGCTCGACCCCGGCGGCACCGTTGCCGTCATGGCGATGCCGGGTCGCCTGCCGTCAAGCTGGAAGCTTTATGGCGCAGGGGCGCTGTTCGTCAGCGGCACCCTGTCGCCGCCGGGGTGCTTCGCGTGGGCGCGATCGGAGCCGGAGCGCGCCTAGACCGGGCGACCAGGCGCGTTGCCGGCCAGAATCGTTAGCCCTTTGATCGTCAGCACTTTCAGGCCTGATCTGTGCTGCCTGCCAGCAGCCCGTGTGCGATGGCGCGCATTACGGCCTCCTGTCGGCTTTTCGCATCCAGCTTGCGCATGATGTTCTTCAGGTGCCACTTCACGGTTTCCGGCGTCAGGTTCAGCTGACGGGCAATCACCTTGTTGGACCAGCCGGATGCAACGCCCTGAAGCACATCCAGCTCGCGAATCGTCAGATCGCGCGAGGCGGACGGCTCTCTATCCGGTGCGGAGACAGGCGGCAGAGGCCGGACTTCCATCGCAGGCACAAAGCGCTGCGGCAGAGGGGTGAGGCCTGGCGGCACGGATGATGCCAGACCTGCGAAGCCGTTGTGGCCGCCAAGCGGGGCCGAACGGTTCAGGCTGATGGGCAGCTTAGACGCCATAAGCCCACAGATGACCATGCATTGCGGTTTCCTCCCCAAAGAATGTTTTTATTGTTTTTGTTGCCTGCCATTCCGGCTTGCACCGATGGCAGGAGGCGACGGCTTTTGCCGTTCTGTCCCTATGGTGTTCGGTGAATTAAAAAGACTCAAGGGGCTGAATGGAAAAAACTTGAGAAAAACCTTCCGAGCGCCTGAGAAAAGCAAACAAATAGTTGTGCTTAACAAGAAATGAGGCGCGCCGCCCGGAGGCGGCACGCCATGGGATAGTGCATGTCAGGCAGTTGCTGGCCCGGATTCGTGCCGCGCAAACCCTGCTTGTTCAGCTGTATCAGTAGTGCGCGCTTTCTGCCCGGACCTCGCCCAAATGCCAGGCGCGGACGAAAGGAATGAGCTGATAGAGTGACGACAGGCCGACCACTGCATACACAATGTTCGTCAAGGTTGAGTCAGTGCCAAACAGGGCGCTGACCAGATTGAAATCAGCCAAGGCGATGAGGCCCCAGTTGAGTCCGCCGATAATCGTGAGAATCAGCGTAATGAGGTTAAGCGTTTTCATAGGGCTCCTCCATGTTCGCAACGCTGATGCGTCGGACTCGCCGGTATGTTGACTGAGGGTAACGCCGCATAATTGGAACAGTTCCAAATCTCTTGGCGTTTGCAGCTGGTCGCACGCGGAACCGTGCGGGCGCGAAACCGTTGCTGGAACAACGGCGAAGCGCCGCAACGGCAAGGAGTGCACGATGGCAGCTACACGAGCCAGAAAGTCTGGAGGGAGG
>JAEZBH010000162.1 GCA_023427285.1 Pseudomonadota bacterium | reverse complement strand
AAAAGCGGGGCGGCGGTGACGGTGTTCGACGTTGCGCCGCAGGCAGCAGCGCCGTTTGCCAGCGCGGCGACAGTTGCAGCCTCGCCCGCGCAGGTGGGGGCAAATGCCGATCTTGTGGGGATTTGCGCCCGTCATGACACGGATGTGATCGAGATTGTGGCGGGGGCAGGCGGCCTTCTGGAGACGATGACCGCAGGCGGCATCGCCATTCACAGCACGGTGCGCCCATCAACGGTCAAGGCGCTTGCCGAAACGGCTGCAGCCAAGGGCGTTGTGGTGATTGATGCGGCGGTAACCGGCGGCGCGGATGTGGCGGCACGCGGCGAGCTGACCATCATGGCCGGAGGGGCACCGGAGGATGTGGCGTTGCTGCGCCCGCTGATGGAGCCATACAGCAAGGCGATCATCCATGCCGGGGCGCTTGGCGCGGGCATGACGCTGAAGCTGAGCAACAATCTGGTGACCTATATGCAGCTGGCAGCAGCGGTGGAAGGCTATCGGCTGGCCGAAGCGGCAGGGCTCGACCCCGCGCAGCTGACCGAGGTGATGACCAACAACGGCAATCTGACGCCAACGATGGGGGCCTATATCAAGGGCCGCAAGGTCTGGCCCGAGGCGCTGGGCCCGGAGCGTTACCGGCAGAGCCAGTTGTCTCTGGTGGATCTGGCGAAAAAGGACATGAGCCTTGCCGAAGAGGTGGCGGCCGAGTTGGGCGTGGCGCTGCCCGGCACCACCGCAATCCGCACGCTGTTTTCAGACCTTATTTTGGGAAGCGAGACCCATGGCTGAATTTCCAGAGTCCCTGCTGTATATCAACGGCACGCTCCGCCAGGCTGCGGGCGGAAAGACCTATGAGAATATTGCCCCCTCAACGGGCAAGCCGGTGGGCCGCGCGGCTGATGCGGCGCGCGCTGACATGGAGGAGGCGATTGCGGCCGCACGCCGGGCCTTCGATGAGACGGACTGGTCAACGAACCTTGCCCTGCGCGTTGAAATGTTGCGCAAGTTGCAGGCGAGGCTGCGCGAGCAGGTGGACGGCTACCGCGAGCGGATTTCCGCCGAAACCGGCGCGACGGCGGGCGTTGTGAGCGGTCCGGCCTTGGTGCTGCCGATCGAGATGATGGGCTGGACCATCGATCTGGCGGAGCGCTACGACTACCAGCGCGACATCGGCGTGACCTCGCTTATGGGCGTGCCGACGCGCAGGCTGGTGTTCAAGGAAGCCGCGGGCGTTGTGGGTGCGATAACGCCGTGGAACATGCCGGTGCAGATCAACCTCGCCAAGATCACGGCGGCGCTGGCGGCAGGCTGCACGGTGGTGCTGAAGCCCGCGCCGGATACGCCGTGGGCGGCAACCATGATTGCCGAGGCCGCAGCGGCTGTCGGTCTCCCGCCGGGCGTGCTGAACGTGGTGACCAGCGGCGACAAGGCGATGCTGGGCGAAATGCTGACTGCAGACCCGCGTGTGGATGTGATCTCATTCACCGGCTCGACAGCTGTGGGCAAGGCCATCATGGCATCGGCCTCCACAACGCTGAAGCGGGTGTTTCTGGAGCTGGGCGGCAAGTCCGCCAATATCGTGCTCGATGACGCCAAATTCCCCGAGGCGCTCTATGGCGCGCTGGGCGTTTGCTACCACGCCGGGCAGGGCTGTTCTCTGCCGACCCGCATTCTGCTGCCCGCCGCGCGCTACGATGAGGCCGTGCAGATCATCAAGGCGATGTTCGAGCAGATGCCCTATGGTGATCCATCCAGTCAGGAGCAGATTCTGGGTCCGGTGATCTCAAAGACGCAATATGAGCGGGTGCTGGGATATATCGAGCTTGGTCAGGCCGAAGGCGCGCAGATGCTCACCGGCGGCGCAGCCGAAGACGGCAACGGCGGCTATTACATAAAGCCGACCCTGTTCGCCAACGTGACGAATGACATGCGCATCGCGCAGGAGGAAATCTTCGGTCCGGTGCTGGTCGCCATCCGCCACGAGGGGGATGAGGATGCAGTCCGCATCGCCAACGCGTCCAATTACGGGCTGGCCGGATATGTGCAGTCTGCCGATGCCCAGCGGGCGCTGCATGTTGCCAAAAAGATCCAGGCCGGTACGATCAATATCAACGCGGCCAACGCTTTCGATGCGGACGCGCCGTTTGGCGGCTACAAGCAGAGCGGCCTTGGCCGCGAAATGGGCGTGGAGGGCTTCGAGGAATATCTCCAGACAAAGACCATAGGGGTGGAGGTAGCATGAGCGCCAGGGACAAGGTCATCATCGTCACGGGCGGTGCGCGCAACATGGGGTTCCATGCGGCGGCGGGCCTTGTGCGACGGGGGGCAAAGGTTGCCATCGTGGCGCGCAACGAGGCGGCTGCGACCAAGGCCGCTGCCGAACTCGGCACTAACGTGCTGCCGGTTGCAGCGCAGATGACGAACCCGGAGGAGGTGGAACGGGCCATTCAGAGGGTGGCGGACCATTTCGGCCATATCGACGGGATCGTGAACAACGCCGGCGTGGCTTACCCCAACACCGTTGAAAACCTCGTCAATGAGGAGCTGCACGAGCAGGTGGCGATCAATTTTCTTGCGCCGATTTACGCGGCGCGGGCGATCATTCCCCACCTGCGCCGTCGGGGCGGCGGGCGGATCGTCAATATCTCGTCGGCTACAACCCGCGTGCCGGGCTCGTTCAGCCACCTGTCGATTTACGGCGCGACCAAGGCGGGCCTTGAGTATTTTACCGAGGAACTGCGGCACGAGGTTCAAAAGGTTAATATCGCCGTCACCTGCTTCATTCCGGGCGACACCGGCACGGGCTTTGGCGCGGGCTGGAAGCCGGAGGCGGTTGGCCCGGCCTTTGCCGACTGGCTGGAGCGGGGCACCTATTACAACGGCATGATGCCGGTAGAGGTGGTGGG
>JAEZBH010000131.1 GCA_023427285.1 Pseudomonadota bacterium | reverse complement strand
TCCACCACCTGCTCGCTCCAGGGCGTGCCCTTGTAGGGGGTGATGAAGAGGATATCGACGTCAGAGAACGGAGCCATTTCGCCCCGGCCATAACCACCCACGGCGCACAGGGCGAGCTTCTCGCCCTCGGTCGGGTTGGCGCGCGGGTAGAGCACGCGCGAGGTAAAATCGAAACAGAGGCGAACGATCTGATCGGTCAGGAAAGCGTAGGAGTGAGCCAGTTGCTTGCCGCGCGACTCATCCGCCAGCATCCGGCGATGCAGCTCGGCGCGGCCATCCTTGAGCGCGTCTTTCAGAATGGCGACGCATTTTCGCCTCAGATCCCCGGCGTCTCCGCCTTCCTCCGCTATTTCTGCAATCCTGTCGGCCAAGACGGCCCGGTTGATGATGGCGCGGCGGTTTGGGATCTGGGCGAACAACTCTTTCATGATCTCAGCCTATGCCTGATCCGTTGCCTGTGACAACGATATTAACTGATACAGCAGCTCATGCGCCTGACGCGGGGTCAGGTCGTCGGGCCGCACGCCGGACAACGCTTCGCGCAGCGGGTCGGGCTTGTTCTCCGCTACCGGCTCGGGCGCAGGCGCGGCGGCGGCGAACAGGGGCAGGGCATCCAGCGCGGCCTTGGCGTTGCTCGCCTGATTGCTGCTCTGGTTCCCCGGTTGCTCCAGCCGGTTGAGGATATCCTGCGCGCGGCGGATCACGGGGGCGGGCAGACCCGCCAGCTTGGCAACGGCGAGGCCATAGGAGCGGTCTGCCGCGCCTTCGGCAATCTCGTGCAGGAACTCCAGTTCGTCTTTCCACTGGCTCACCCGCACCGTGTAGAGCGCGATGGCCGACATGCGCTCTGAGAGCGCGGTCAGCTCGTGATAGTGGGTGGCGAACAGGGTGCGGCAGCGGGACTCCTCGTGCAGATGCTCCAGCACGGACCACGCGATGGAGAGGCCATCGTAGGTCGAGGTGCCGCGTCCCACTTCATCCAGAATGACCAGCGAGCGGCTGGTTGCCTGATTGAGAATGGCGGCGGTCTCGATCATCTCCACCATGAAGGTGGAGCGGCCTTGCGCCAGATTGTCCGCCGCGCCCACGCGGCTGAACAGCCGATCAACCACGCCGATGGTGGCTTCGCGGGCGGGCACGTAAGCGCCCATCTGGGCCAGAATGGCAATGAGCGCGTTCTGGCGCAGGAACGTGGACTTACCTGCCATGTTGGGGCCGGTGATGAGCCACACGCGCTTCTCTGGCCTGAGGTCGCAATCGTTGGCAACGAACGGCTGGCCCTGACGCTTCAGCGCGGCCTCCACAACCGGATGGCGTCCGCCCTCGATGTGGAAAACCGTGTCCGGCTCCACCTGCGGGCGGCACCAGTTGTCGCGTGCGGCGAGTTCGCCAAGGCTCGATGCCACGTCCAGCCGGGCAAGCGCGCCTGCGGTTGAGCCGATGATCTGGCCGTCCGCCAGAATGGCGGAGCGCAGCGCCTCGAAGTGCTCCTTCTCCAAAGCCAGTGCACGATCGCCCGCTTGCGAAATCTTGAGCGCAAGATCGGCCAGCTCGCCTGTGGAAAACCGCACCGCGCCCGCCATGGTCTGGCGATGCACGTAGTTCTCGTTGGCGAGCAGGGCGTCGGCAGACTTGGCCGGCACCTCGATGTGGTAGCCGATCAGGTTGTTGTGCTTGATCTTGAGGGTGTTGATGCCGGTCTCGTCCCGATAGCGGGCCTCTAATGCGGCAATCGCCCGGCGACCGTCCGAGCTGAGGGCGCGGAATTCATCGAGCGCCGCATCGAACCCGCTAGCGATGAACCCGCCGTCGGCTACGTTCATCGGGGGCTCGGCAACCACGGCGCGGGCAAGCAGGTCGAGCAGTTCGCCATGGGCACCGATGCGTTGAAGCTGGTCATCGAGCATGGCGCACGGGGCAAGCTGACGGGCGGCGGCGTCGGCCAGCGTCGCCTTCAGCTGCAACGCCTGATTGATGCCGCTGCGCACCGCGCCCAGATCACGCGGGCCGCCGCGTCCGACCGACAGGCGGGAGAGGGCGCGCTCGATGTCGGGCGTTTCCTTCAGAATATCGCGCGTGCGGGTGCGGATGATGGTGTCTTCGAAGAACCACGTCACCAGATCGAGCCGCTGGCGGATCGCCTCGCAGTCGGTCAGCGGCGCGGCGAGGTCGTCGGCCAGCAGACGCGCGCCTGCGCCGGTGACGGTCAGGTCGATGCTGGAGAGCAGGCTGCCCTTGCGCTCGCCGCCGGTGGTGCGGTTCAACTCCAGCGAGAACCGGGTGGCGGCGTCGATCGCCATCACCGTTTCGGCTTCCTCGCGCCGGGGGGCGGACAGGCGGGGCAGCGCGCCCTTCTGGGTTTCGTCGAGATAATCCACAAGCGCGCCGGCGGCGGCCAACTCGGCCCGGTCGAACGCGCCGAAGCTGTCGAGGCTGGCAACGCCGAACAGCGCCTTCAGCCGGTCAGCGCCCTTTTGGCTGTCGAAGCGGTGGTGCGGCATGATGGTGGTTGAGGTGCCGATCACCTCGCACACGGCAGGCGGCTGGAGGTTGTCGGCGTACAGCAGCTCAGCCGGGGCAAGGCGCGCCAGTTCCGCCTCCACCCGATCAGCGGCAAGCGCCATGGTGCAGAAACGACCCGTGGACATATCGCACCAGCTTAGCGCCAGTGCTCCTTGCGCCTCGCCAAGCGCGGCCAGATAGTTGCTGGCGCGGGTGTCGAGCAGCGGCTCCTCGGTCAGGGTGCCGGGGGTTACGAGTCGCACGATCTCGCGGCGCACCACGGATTTGGAGCCGCGCTTTTTGGCTTCTGCCGGATCTTCCATCTGTTCGGCAACGGCAACGCGGAAGCCGTGTTTTATAAGACGGGCCAGATAGCCTTCTGCGGCGTGAATGGGCACGCCGCACATGGGGATATCCTCGCCCATGTGTTTTCCGCGATGGGTCAGCGCGATATCCAGCGCCGACGCCGCTGCGCGGGCATCGTCAAAAAAAAGTTCGTAAAAGTCACCCATGCGATAGAACAGCAGACAGTCAGGATATTCGGCCTTGACCGTCAGATACTGCGCCATCATGGGCGTTGCTCCAGCCGTATCGGGCATGTTTGGGCTGATAGACGTGGCGGATGAGTTTCTGTACATCGGGTCCGTTTTAGCGGTGAGCGCGTAGGAAAGGGAGTGGGAATGGCAGGCGACAAGGATGTTCAGTTCAGTGACCGTGAGGCGCTGTTGTTCCACTCTTCGGGTCGTCCCGGCAAGCTTGAGATCGTAGCAAGCAAACCGATGGCAACCCAGCGGGATCTGAGCCTTGCCTATTCGCCCGGCGTTGCGGTGCCGGTCAAGGCCATCGCTGCCGATCCGGACACGGCTTACGATTACACGGCCAAGGGCAACCTCGTTGCGGTGATCTCCAACGGCACGGCCATTCTGGGCCTCGGCAACCTCGGCGCGCTGGCCTCCAAGCCGGTGATGGAAGGCAAGGCGGTGCTGTTCAAGCGCTTCGCCGACGTTGATTCCATCGACCTTGAGGTGGCGACCGAAGACGCAGACGCCTTCATCAACGCGGTCAAGCTGCTGGAACCCTCCTTC
>JAEZBH010000081.1 GCA_023427285.1 Pseudomonadota bacterium | reverse complement strand
CGGCTACGGCCAAGGCGGCTACGGCCAAGGCGGCTACGGCCAAGGCGGCTATGCCGGCAGCAGCGCAGGTCAGGGCGGCTACGGCTATGGCGGCCTCGGCACCGGGCAGAACTGGCAGAGCCACAGCTACGGCGGATACAGCCCCGGCTACATTAGCAGCCACCGCGGCGAGCAGGCCATGGGCGAACAGAGCATGGGTGGGCAATCCATGGGCGCGCAGGGCTATGGGTATGGCGGTCAAGGCCATATGGAGAGCATGGGTTATGGCAGCCAAGGTTCGGGCTATGGCGGCAGGCAGCAGGAATATGGTAGCCAAGGCTACGGCAGCCAGAGCAGCTTCAGCGGCGAGCAAAGCGGCTACGGCAGCTCACAACCGCAACGGTCTCATGTGGATGAAGACTACCATCACTGGCGCGAGAGCCAGCTGAAGTCCTTCGATCAGGACTATGCGGAGTGGCGCAGGGAGCGGCAAAAGCGTTTCAGCGCCGAGTTCGACGATTGGCGACGTCAGCGCACGAGCAGCACCACAATAGCCCAAGTATCGGAAAATGAGCGCGGTTCGGACACATCGTATATGGGCAGCGGCGCTTCCCGCGATCAGACTGGCTCGCGCGGGCTCGGAGACGATACGGACTCCAGAGCCAGCACGTCGCAGGCATCCAGCAGCGGCACCAGCCGTAGCGCCACCACCGGCCGCAGCACATCCTCGACGGCAGAAAACGTCTCTCCGTCAACCTCCACCCGAAGCACGACGGACCGCAAGTAACGGCTGATTGCAACAAAGGCCGCGCTTTCACAAAACGGCCGAACAAAGCGATGCAAGGCGGGACGGATCACTCCGCCCCGCCTCTGCTTGCTCGCTTCTGCTGAAGGACAGCCCCGATGGAAGACAATACGCTGTTCGAGGTTTACATCGATCAACTGAAAGACATCTGGAGCGCCAATGACCAGATGCGCGATATTGTCATCACCATGGCCGATGCCTCAGGCGATCCTGAACTTGGCAAGCTGCTCAAGACAATCGTAACGCGGCTTGAAGAACACAACCGCACCGTTCGCAGGCTGCTCAGCAGGCACCATGAGGAAGACGAGCCTGACCGGAGCCGGGCAATGCAGGGTTTGGCTACCCAAGCGCAGGAAGAAGTGCTCGACAAACCCCTGACCGAAGCCGCCCGCGACGTGATGATTGTCGCTCAGGTGCAGCGCATGGCTCACTACGGCATTGCCGGGTATGGCACGGCCAGGGCGCTATCCGAAGCGCTGACCCTGAAAACCGACACCCAAATTCTCTCGGCTGATCTGGGTGACGTTTACGCCACCGATGAGCTTCTCACCCATCTGGCCGAGCGCGTTCTCAACCCCGCGTCCGCTGATGAAGACGCAGATGAGGAGGACGACGAGGATGAAGAGCAGATCAGCGAACTCAGCAATGGCGTGAATGAGCAAAGGGATGGCCTGAGCGACGACGATGACGATGATGACGACGATGAAAGCGGGGGGCGCTTGCGCTGAAGCGGCTTGCGGCCTGCCCAGCAAGCCGCTTGCCCGCTTCCACGGATCGACCTGTCACGACACAGGCATCACAGCACGAGCGTCAGGACAGCAGAGACTTCAGCATCCATGCGTTCTTCTCGTGCGCGCCGATACGGCCAATCAGCATGTCTTCGGTGAACTTGTCCTGCGCATCCGCCGCCACATTGGAGAATTCACGGAACCGCTTGGCGAGCGCCTCATTGTCGGCGATCAGCGCACGTAGCATCTCATCAGACGACTTGATGGTGCTCTCAACCTCAACAATGCTGATTTTCCGAAATTCGTTAAATCCGGCCGGCACCGGATAACCAAGGCTGCGGATGCGCTCGGCCAGGTCATCAAGGGCTTCATCGAGATCCTCGTATTGCTTCTGCGCCAGCTTGTGGATGCCGTAAAAATTCGGTCCGACAATGTTCCAGTGCGTGCCAAGCGTCTTGAGATACAGGCTGAAGGTATCGGCAACCGCACGGCTCAGGGCTTCTGCCAGACGGCCGATCATGGCCTGATCGATCCCGGTATCAACGGTTTGCACGGTCGCGGTGTGTGAGGGTTCATTCCTGATCACTTGAGATGCTCCTTTGCTCCGTTTGGGCTGTGATGAAGGCCCCAGATGACCGGCTAACGCCACACTGCCTCACCCGTTCCGCTCCACGGGGCCAGGTGCTGACGGCCATTCGCCACGGCGCGCCAGAGGGTCACATCTCGATGACCGGAAGGAACAAAAGCCCCCCCAAAGCAATTTTGTAAAAATTCGGAAAAGCCGGTGTGCAAAGACCCGGATCGGTCCACTTAATAGTTTGCAAAAAGTAGATCGTAGCTTGATCGGGCTTCTGCCGACACGGCCACCCGGTAGGGGCCGAGGCGGATAGCCTTAACAACGGACGTCATCAGGGGGCAAAGCTGGAGTTGCAACAAACCGACCAAAGAACGGACAGCCTTGACGCTGACAGCCGTGAAACCGGCTGCTGCGTACGCCTGCTTTTTGCACGCTCTGCCCCTGAGTACGGGGAAATCCCCGCCTGCGCCAGAACCGCCAAAATCAATGTTAACAAGAGTGCAATCATTCTGGCGAAGGATATCACGGCCAAAACCAAGTGGGCCAAAACGAAACTGAACCGGGCCGAAGCAGATCATCTGAGGCAGAGCCGGGGAGCAGAGAACTGTTGACCACCGCACCAGATCTTGTGCGCAAGAAGCAGCCCAAGACGGCTTGGCGAGCCGCAAGCCTCGTTCCGGGGAAGCGCATCCGCGTCCCCAGAGGGAGGCTTGGCTTTCGTGAACAGTTGGCCATTCTTATTCTTATCTCGCTGGCGCCCTTTCTGCTGCTGGCCATCTACGCCGCCAACCATTCCTACGACGCCTACCGCGATCAGCTGGAGCAAACGGTCTTTCTGGCCGCCGAACTTGTCGCTGCGCGCGAGAACCAGATTCTGGAGGACACCCGCGCCCTGCTTCAAGGCATCGGCGGCAGCACCGCGCTCGACATGAGCGATGAGGGCAATGTGCGGCAATGCTTGCCGCAAGCGCAGGTGCGTCCCGAACTCGTCCGCTATCTGGTCGGATTTCAGGCAATCGGCGCGCTCGGCCAGACCGTGTGCCGCTATGGCGATGACCTGAGCGTGGAAATTTCACCCGAACGGTTCGCGTTCCGCCAATCGTCCAGCCTTGTCAGCTTCGTGCCCGCAACCGGGCCGAACTCCCGCCCTGTCGGCCTTGTGGCCGTGCCGTGGATGACCGGCTCCGCCAACGGATCCAACGGCCAGCTCATCGCCGCGATCGATGTGCGCGCCTTTACAGCCGCAACGACCGATCTTGCCCTGCCCCCGCAGATCACCATTGCTCTCATTGACAAGGACGGTCACCACCTGACCCTGACCGGGCACGACCCGCGCTACGCCGCCTGGCTGCCCTCGCGCCCGCTGGCGCCGCTGGCCGACGCTGCGTCCTCTACCGCGCTGGCTGGCCGGGATGGCACCGAGCGCCTCTATACCGTCCGCAAACTGGGTGAAGCGCGCATGCTGCTGGTTGCGGCTGCGCCCACCGCCTCCATGCGCGACATGGCCTTGTTCGTGGCGCTGAGCGGCATAGCCGGTTCGCTCCTGATGATGCTCCTCATTCTGGCGGCGATCTGGTGGCTGTTTCAGCATTTCGTGACCCGGCCCATGGCGAGCCTTGAGAAAACCTTCCTCGCCTATGCCAACGGCAACCTTGCGGTTCGGGCCAAGCCACAGGCCCATGCCGCACGCGAAATCCGCTCCCTTGCCATGTCCTTCAATCGCATGGCGCGCTCGTTTGCCGAGATCAATCAGAACCTCTTGAAGGCCGCCGCGCGTGAGCGCGCCCTGCGGCGCGAACTTCATCACCGCGTCAACAACAACATGCAGATCATCCTCGGCCTTTTGAACCTTGAGGCACGGGCTGCGGGGCGGGATGAAGACATCTCCCAGCTGAACAACCTGATCCAGCGGGTGCTGGCCATCGCCATTGTCCACCGCCGCTTCTACGAGGGCATGCGAACGGACATGATCGATTTCGCCAGCAGTCTCTCGGATCTGCTTGAGCGGCTGCGCAATCAGGAAAACGCCTCCGCTCTGGTCAAGGCTCTCCGGCTTGAGGCAACGTCATGCGAGCTTGCCATCGATCAGGCCGTGCCGCTCGCCCTGCTGGTGTGCGAGTGGGTGCGCGCGCTCAACCACATCCATAGCGATCTGGAAATAACGCCAGTGCTGAAGCTCAAGGCCGACAAGCTGAGCGGCGTGGTCACCATGACCCTGACCGGTCTGGAGGAGATTTCACCGCAGGAATACGGTAAGGTGGAAGATGTCAGCCAGAAGCTGGTCAATGTTCTGCGCAAGCAACTCGATCATCGCAACCGCAGCCGCAAGGACACGCTTTGGGAGATTGCTTTTCACGCGCGGGGATCATCCGGCGTATGAGTACAGCCGAACAGCAAGGGCAGTGCCCGGTCCGGAACGACCTGAACTCAGACAACTGTATCAGACTGTAGGAAGCAGGCAGGCATCATGGAACCAAAGTCCAACAAGCACGTTAACCCTGAGAGTGGATCACGGCGGGTTGGACGACAAGTGCGCAGTATGGAAGGGCGGGGACAAAAGCTGAAAAAACAGGAAGGCGCTACTGCCCCATGGGTTTCGCGCGCTTCCAAATACACTTCCACATCAGGGCTGGTGAATCGCGTTACGCAGAGCCTTCGAGCCGTCTACGACGACGTTCTTAACGAGCCCATCCCGGAAGAGTTTACTGCTTTGCTCGGCCGCCTTGAAGAGGCCGAGAAGAAAAGCGGTTCGGGTCAATAGTAGCAGGTGGTAACATGGCATCTAGCTCCGAACCGGCGCTGCAATTCGACTTTAAATCGGAGCTTATTTCGGTCCTGCCCCACCTCCGCGCCTTCGCCCGAAGCCTGACAGGCCAGCGAGACGCGGCAGATGATCTGGTGCAGGACGCCCTGACCAAGGCGTGGGCGTCACGAGACCGTTTTGAGCCCGGCACATCCATGAAGGCCTGGACCTTCATGATCCTCCGCAACAGCTACATCTCCCAGATGAGACGCAGGCGCTTTACCAGCGACTGGGACGAGGAACGCGCTGCCCGCGTGCTGGTGATTTCAGCAAGTCAGGACGGCAATCTGGAGCTGGGCGATTTGCATCGCGCCCTTCAGGTGCTGCCGGAGCAGCAGCGCGAAGCCCTCATTCTGGTGGGTGCAGGCGGCCTTTCCTATGAGGAAGTTGCACAGATCTGCGGTGTCGCCATCGGCACGGTTAAAAGCCGTGTGGCGCGCGCCCGTGCAGCGCTGGCCGGATTGATCGAAAGCGGCAACATTTGCAGCCGCATGGGTCAGGACGACGACGAGAAGGCCGAGACAGCCGACGTCATCCTGAACGAGGTTGAGGTGATCGAGAACCGCTACGCCGGATCACGCGTCACGACGCGTTAGGCGAGCCTCCGGACCACGCAAACAACGCGCTTTCTACCGAAAGCACCATCGCCGTGCGCCGCATGACGGGCACGGCATTTTCTTGGCTCGCTCGCAAGGGCTCAGCCTGCAATCACGGCCTTCATTGGCGCGGACCGCACCTCGCCCCGATCTGCAAGGTCTCGTAAAAACTCGGCGATATAGGCGCTGACCTCTGAGGCTCGCTCCATCTGAAGCATGTGCCCGGCACGTGGCAGAACTTCAATCCGGCGCAGGTCAGAGTACTGGCGGGGCAGTTGCGCCAGCGGGTCCTCCCCATGGAAGGCCTCCATATCAGTATCGTTCTCGCTGGTCAGAAAATAGAACGGCACCGGATTGGGCACGCCCTCAAACTGACGGCGTTGCTGCCAGCGCAGGTCCATGGCCCGATACCAGTTGAGCCCACCCTTGAAGCCCCGGCGGGCATAGGCTTCCACAAAGAACTCCAGTTCCAGTTCGGTCAGCCATGGCCACGGCAGCGGCGGGGCCTCGGGCAAGGCGTCCAGATACGGCGTGCCCGGAGGGTGCTGCCACACATCGATGTAATGATAGTCTCCCGACAGCGCGTAAAACACCCGCTTGAGGAATTCGCGCGGCTGGGCATCCAGCGCCGCCTCGGCCACGCCCGCTTGATCCACAAAATAATGGATATGATAGAAATGCTGCCGCGCCATATCCGCCGCTTCCGTCAGGGGCGAACGCGCCGGGTCGTGCGGCCATGCCGGATTCCCAAGGCCAATGATGGCATGCATCCGCTCCGGGTGCAGATAGGCAAGGTCGTAGATGGAAAACAGGCCGAAATCGAGCCCGATGAACACGGCTTTTTCCTCGCCCAGATGGTCCATGAGGCCAATGAGATCGCCAACGGTGTGGGTCACATCATACGCAGCCGGGTCGTCCGGGGCGCTGGTGCCGGCCATGCCGCGCAGATCGAACGCAACCGCGCGAAAGCCTGCTGCTGCAATCGCCGGGATCTGGTGTCGCCAGCTGAACCAACTGTGGGGAAAACCATGGGCCAAAATGACCAGAGGCCCGCTGCCTTGCTCAACATAATGCATATCGAGCCCATTGATCCGGGCATAACGATGCACCCAATCGGCCATGGCAACCTCTCCCCCTGAGAACCGGCGGTCAAGGCTAGAGACCGCTCAGGGAAGCGTCAACGCGCGGAACTGACAGGTGAGCACGCCCATCTCGGAGAGAAAGGGTTAGACCGCAGGCGGCTTGCGGTTGAAGAGCGCAAGCACAAGGCTGATCAGAAACAGCACCAGAAATACGAAGAAGATGATTTTGGCGATGCCAACCGAGGCCACAGCAATTCCGGAGAAGCCGAACAGCGCCGCAATCAGGGAAATAATAAAAAACGCCGCTGCCCAGTAAAGCATGCTCTTTCTCCATAACCGATGCACTGAGCACAACATTTCACCGTCAGGTTGGTTCCGCAACCGACACTTTTCAGGGCATTCACGGCTTATCGGGAATGATGCGGAGGCGTTGGCCGCTCAACGCCAAGGGCAGGCCCCGGACCACCCACGGGAGAGCGCCGGCTTCTCCTGAAACCGGCGGCCTGAATTGCTCTTCTTGAATTGCCCTGCCTGAATTTCTCTGCCTGAGTTTCTCTGGGCACCCACACCCGCACAGTGATGGAGCATTCCGCTGGATTACGACACGTCCACAGCCTGACCGATCGTGGCCTTGACCACGCGGCGATCGAACGGCTTGGTAATCAGGAACGCGGGCTCAGGACGCTCGCCCGTCAGCAGACGCTCGGGAAAAGCCGTGAGAAATACGACCGGCACGTTGAACTGCTTCAGGATCTCGGTCACGGCTTCCAGGCCCGAACTGCCATCTGCCAGCTGAATGTCCGCCAGAATCAATTCCGGATGGCCGCTTGTCGCCAATTCCACCGCTTCGCTGTGCGTGGAGGCAACGCCAACGACCGTGTGGCCAAGCTCCTCAATCAGGTTTTCCAGATCCATCGAGATAATGGGCTCATCTTCGATAATCAGCACCCGCAGGGCCGAGCGCGCGTCAATCTCCGCAAGTGCAGCATTGACCAGCTCTTCCACCTCGCTCTCGTCACGATCCATAATCCGTGCCGCTTCCTCGTAGGTGAACCCCTCCAGCGTGGTCAGCAACAGGGCCTGACGAGACTCCAGCGACATCTCCGTCGAGCGATACAGCTGGGGCAGCACATCGCCGGTGCCGTTTCCGTTTACAACCGAGCGATCGCCGATTTGCATGAACGTGGACGACAATATCGTCTGGAAAAGATGATAGAGCGTAACCCGCATCTCAGTAGGACGGCGGAACATGCTCGTGTCTTCCAGAACAACCTCAAGGCAGGCCCGGACGAAGGCATCACCTGCTGCCTGAGTACCAAGAAGCGCGCGCGCATAGCGCCTTAGATGCGGCAGATGTACCTGAATTTCCTTGGCTATCGACACATGTCCCTCTTTGCTCTTATGGCCGGGTTGCCGGCGGCCTTGCCATTGGGGGGACAAAAAGACCCCGCCCAAGCGTAACGCACAGCACGCTCAAAGGTTGCAAAATAAGGGAGCCCGCCTGCAAGCGGAGCAAAAGGGACGGTGAAAAAAATTCCCGCTGCGCAGCATGTACTCTACCTCATCAATCCGTTGCACAAAGCAATCAACTGGCTGCGCCCGGCAAATTTATACGGTCACACCAGAAACGCAAAGAGGGAATAGGTCGAGCGTGTCCTGCACTCCGCAGGCTTCCCACAAAAGGCGGAAATCATCAAGCTTTGCTGTTGCATTGGCGAATGTCCGCACACACTATTCCAGCCGACAAACAAGGGGCGGCCCATGCGCCAGTCTCGCGAGAATATGTCACAATGCTGGGGAGGGACGGCACGTGGCTTTGAATGAGACACTGGAGACTGCATATGCGACCGGCAGTCTTCTGCTGGCAAGCACACCTCATTCCCTTTTATTATTGCCAGACACGACAGGCAGCGCGGATGAGAACACGCTTATGAGCGACATTCTCCTGCTCTCCGGCCTGATGCTGACCTTGCTTGCGACCTTTGCTCTGGCAATTTCACACGCCTCACAGCCTTGGCGAAATATCAGCATCTTCTTAAACGGCATCGCTTTGGCGTGCGGTGCTGCCCTGTTGGCCGGGGAGCTGCAACTCGTCACGGTGCCCGCCGAAAGCCTTGAGATCCTGCAAGCCGGAGCCGGTCTGTTTGCAATTCTAGCCGTGCTGCTGTTGTGGCCTGCGCTGTCCGGCCTTGGAAGGCGTAGCGCCGAACCCGCGAACGCCTTGCCGCTGGCAGCCTCGCCGCAAGGTCCGCTCAGCCTTGAAGATGCGCTGACAGGCAGCGGGGTGACGATCTTCGCCCGCTCGACCGATCTGAGCGAGCGCTGGTCCATCCCGCACCGCCCTGGATCAAGGGTTGCCAACGCCCTGCCCGCCTCGCTGCTGAAGCATATTGAAGCCTCGCTGCAAAAAGCGTTTGGCCGAAATCTGCCCGTCATAGAGCAAGTCCGCATTGAAGATGCAAGAGATCAACCGCGTTGGTACGAGCTATCGGTGCACCCCGGCCAGTTCAGCGATGGGCAAAGCGGTGCAATCGGCCTTGCACAAGATGTGACGCGGTATCGCAAAGCGGAAGCCGACTGCCGCCATCTGCTGCAAGAATCCACCCATCGAACCAAGAATTTGCTCACCATCATCCAGAGCGTCGCCCGCATGAGCGCCAAGACGCTGGGCCTGCCGCCAGGCACGGTTGAGCCGTTCAATGCCCGGCTTCAGTCAATTGCCATGAGCTATGATCTGCTGGTTCGGGAGAACTGGACCGCCGTGCCGCTCACAGATCTGTTGCACAGCCAATTGAACCACGCGCTGGGCACTGTGGCGGCGCGGGTCAACTATTCCGGCCCACCCTTGCGATTGCGGCCAACAGCGGTGCAAACACTGGCCCTTGCCATTCACGAACTGGCCGTCAAGGCGCGGGAACAGGGGGCGCTGGCAACCCCTTCGGGCAGGCTGCGCATCACTTGGGAGGAAGCCGCCATGCGCGATGATTCCCCCGGTTTCCGCCTGATCTGGCAGGAAGTCGGCCCCGGCCCCGCCGTCATGCCCGAGCACCGCAACTATGCCCGCGACATTCTGGAACGGCTGACGCCCCGCGGCCTGCGCGGCGAGGTTGCCGCAACCCAGCCCAAAGAAGGCTTTCGCTGGGAGTTGCGGTTCCCCGCCAGCAATGTGCTGACGCAGCCGGAGTGTTGAGGCGCTACAGGGAGCGCAGCGCCTCAACAAAGGCCGGAATATCAGCCAATTGCAGCCCCGCCACGTTGATGCGGCCGGAATCCGCCATGTAAACGGCCCTGCTCGCGCGCAACTGGAACACCTGCTCGCGGCTGAGCGGCAAGGTTGAGAACATGCCCTTCTGTTCGCCGACCCGCTTGAGATCGACCGGCCCCGCCTGCCCATGCCCGGCAAGGGCTGCACGAATGCCGCTCACCCGGCGCTGCACTGCGTCCAATTCCTCCCGCCATTGGTGCGCAAGCGCGTCATCCTCAAGAATAAGCCGCACCACGGCCGCGCCGTGATCGGGCGGCATCGACCAGTCGGTGCGGGCATGGCCCGCCATGTGCGAGGAAACAATGGCAGCCGTGGCCCGATCCGGCGTCTGCACATAAAGCGCACCGACACGATCACGGTACAGCCCGAAGTTCTTCGAGCAGGAAACGGCGACCATGACGCCCGTCCCGCGCCCGGTCAGCAGGCGCACGCCGTACAGATCCGCCTCCAGCCCGTCCCCCAGACCGTGATACGCCAGATCAATAAAGGGCAGCAGACCGCGCTGTTCGATAACGTCTGCCACCTGATCCCATTGCTCGCGCGTCAGGTCCGCCCCCGCCGGATTATGGCAGCAGCCATGCAGCAGCACGGCATCGCCCGGCTCGGCCTGGTCAAGCGCGGCGAGCAATGACTCGAATTGCACGGTCTGGGTCGCCACATCGAAATAAGGGTAGGTTGCGATCTCCAGCCCCGCTGCCCGGAAAATGGGAGCATGATTGGGCCAGGTGGGCAAACCAAGCCAGATGCGCCGCTGGGGCAGCACATCACGCAACAGGTCAGCACCAATACGCAGCGCGCCCGTGCCGCCCGGCGTCTGAATCGAGGCGATGCGGCCATGGCTCTGCGCCCAGGCTGCACCGAAAACCAGAGCCCCAAGACTATCGAGGAAACCGTAGTCACCATCCGGCCCCAGATAGGATTTGGTTTCCTGGGCATCGACCAGTTGGCGCTCGGCGGCTTTGACGGCTGCAAAAATAGGCGTGCGGCCCGCTTCGTCCTTATACACCCCAACACCAAGGTCGAGCTTGAACGGCCGGGCATCCTCCGCGAACAGGCGGATCAGTCCCAGCAGAGCATCCGCGGGCCGGGCTTCCAATGTCTGAAACATGTCATCTCCCCATCTTATGCGGATTTTCTTATCTTGCCTCTGGTCTGCAATAGAGGAGCCGGCAAAGCAACCGGCCAAAGGTTGAAGATCTTCAACTCACCGCTCAACCCCCACGCTTCGCTGTTCTTTTTTTATTTTGCGCGCCACCAATGGCCACGCAGTTCGTTCCGAGAGTGAGACTGAACGG
>JAEZBH010000049.1 GCA_023427285.1 Pseudomonadota bacterium | reverse complement strand
CCTGCTGACCTTGCTGGCGATGGTGCTGGCCATCGGCCTGGTGGTGGACGACGCCATCGTCGTCGTGGAGAACGTCACCCGCCACATCGAGGAGGGCATGCCGCCGATGGACGCCGCGCTGGTCGGCGCGCGCGAGATCGCCCTGCCCGTTATCGGCATGACCATCACGCTGGCGGCGGTCTATGCGCCCATCGGCTTCGTCTCGGGGCTGACCGGCATCCTGTTTCAGGAATTCGCCTTCACGCTTGCAGCGGCGGTCATCATCTCGGGCGTTGTTGCGCTCACCCTGTCGCCCATGATGGCCTCGCGCATCCTCAAGCCGCACAGCCAGACCCGCTTTGCGCGCTGGCTGGATCGCCGCTTCGTCTCGCTCGACCACTGGTACGCCGGAAAGCTGGGACAGGCTCTGGCCTCGCGCAAGACGATCCTGACCTTTGGCCTCGTGGTGCTGGCGGGCTGCGCCATGTTCTACGACGCCACCCGCAAGGAATTGGCGCCGCCGGAAGATCAGGGCCTGATGTTCATGAACTGGCGCGCCCCGGAATCGATGACGCTGGACTACACGGACGCCTACATCGACCGGTTCCACTCGGTGTTCAAAGACTACCCCGAGTATCACACCTCGTTCCTCATCAACGGCATCGGCGGCGCACAGGGCTTCGGCGGCTTCCTGCTGACGCCGTGGCAGGAGCGCGAGCGCGGCCCGCACGAACTTCAGCAACTGGTGCAGAGCGATCTGGACAAGTTCACCGGCGTGCAGGCCTCCGTCTTCAACGTTCCCTCGCTGCCGACACCCGGCGGCGGCCTGCCGGTGCAGTTCATCGTGCAGACGCTCAAGGACCACAAGGAGCTTGGCCCGCTGATGGATCAGCTGAAGGCCGAGGCGGACAAGAGCGGCCTGTTCATCTTCACCGACGTGTCGCTGGCGTTCGACAAGCCGCAGGCCGACGTGCGCATCAACCGCGAGAAGGCCACCCAGATGGGCGTGAGCATGGCCGACATCGGCAACACGCTCTCGACGCTGCTCGGCGGCAACTACGTCAATCTGTTCGATCTGGAAGGCCGCAGCTACCGCGTGGTGCCGCAGGTTCCGCGCAGCTTCCGGCTGAACGATCAGGTGCTCGGCAACTACTATGTGCGCACGGCAAGCGGCGAACTGGTGCCCCTCTCCACCTTCGTGACCGTGAGCTACTCGGTACAGCCCAACTCGCTCACCGCCTTCCAGCAGCAGAACAGCGCAACGCTGTCGGGCGTGCCCTTCCCCGGCCGCACCGTGGGCGAGGCGCTGGAGTTCCTTGAGGAAGCGGCGGACCGCATCCTGCCGCCGGGCACCAGTTACGACTTTGCAGGCGAGAGCCGTCAGCTGAAGCAGGAAGGCTCAACGCTTGCCACCACTTTCGGCTTTGCGCTGATTATCATCTTCCTGGTGCTGGCCGCTCAATACGAGAGCTTCCGCGATCCGCTCATCATTCTGGTGTCGGTGCCGATGTCACTGTGCGGCGCGTTGTTCGTGTTCAACGTGGGCAGCATCTGGCCCACCCAGCCGCAGGGCTTCACCATCAACATCTACACCCAGATCGGCCTGCTGACGCTGGCGGGCCTGATCTCGAAGCACGGCATTCTGATGGTGTCGTTCGCCAACGAATTGCAGGCGAAGGAGAACCTGAGCCGGTCCGAAGCCATCATCAAGTCCGCCACCATCCGCCTGCGGCCGATTCTGATGACGACCGCCGCCATGGTTGCGGGCGTGCTGCCGCTGCTGTTCGCTGCCGGTGCAGGCGCTGTCAGCCGCTTCTCGCTCGGCCTCGTCATCGCCAGCGGCATGACGATCGGCACGCTCTTCACCCTGTTCATCGTGCCGGTGGTGTACAGCTTCCTGGCGGGCGATCACCGGCCCCGGCAGGCAACGGACAGCCAAGCCTCCTCAGGCTCTGGGGCGCTGTCCAAGGCAGCACCTGCCCCCGTTGCTGAATAACAACGCAAAAAGCGGTTTGCGACGAGCCCGGCAGGGAGGTCGCAAACCGCTTGATGTGCTGGGTATATTCGTCTCAATCAGCGATTTCCGCTTGACCGCCCAGCCCCTCTGAACCTAAGCATTTCCTGTACTCGCGCGGGCGTAGCTCAATGGTAGAGCCCCAGCCTTCCAAGCTGGTTGTGCGGGTTCGATTCCCGTCGCCCGCTCCATTCTCCCCCGAGACACATCCCCCTCTCAAGAAGCATCGCCGCAAGCAACATGGCTCGCGGCAGCAAGTCCCGCATCACGTGACACCGGGGCCTGATGATCCCGTCTCCGTTATCAGGTCCGTTACCAGGAACGACGCCTCCGCCCGCCATAACCGTACAGACGGTCGCTGCGGCGCGGCCAGGGAAGGCGGTTGAGGCGCACGGCGGACAGAAGCTCCTTGGGCGGGGGATGATCGCTCGTCCCCGGCTCATCGTTTTGCTCGCCCGGAAGCTCCACAGGGGGCGGATCTGAATCCGGGGTATGCGGGGGCGGCGCATGAGGCGGCTGGGGCGGAGGCATCTCCCCCGGTCGCGGCGGCAGGTGGGGCTGCTGCTGTGCATCAAGGTCGGTCATATCCATGACGACCACAACGCATGACTTTCTGATTCGCCGCCTGATCCCACCCAGACAAAAAGAAAGGGGGGCCTTACGACCCCCCTTCCTCAGGAGACACCTGATGAATTGATCGCTGCGGATCAGGCCTTGCGACGGCGGCGGGTTGCAACACCCAGACCCAGCAGACCAGCGCCCAAGAGGGCAATTGCACCCGGCTCCGGCACGCGAGAGGTGACGACCACGCGGGTGGCCAGACGGCTCAGGGTGTCCTCAGCGGTCCAGATCATGGCCGAGGTGCCCGACGGATCGAGCGGGTCCAGACGCAGGAACGTGGAGTTCTCCACATCGAACACCAGCGCGAAGGTGTAGATTTCAAAGCCGATCTGAACATCGAACGATGCGTTGGCCAGAGAAATGGTGAACCAGTCCGGGCACGGAACAACAGCGCCGTCGAAGCCGCCCGGGCAGGTGCCGATTGCGCCCTCATTCGGCGTTTCCTGGAATTCGATGTGGAAATCGCGGGTGATCGGACCAAGCTCAATCCCACCCGGCACGTTCGGGGTGATGGTCAGGCTGGCCTGAAGCGTGGTCGCATCCAGCCACTTTTCATAAGCGTAGAGCTGCGACGACTTCTGCTTGAAGTTGCCATGGAAAACATTGGCACCGGCCGCACCGTTCAGATCGCCCGTTACCGCAACATTGGAGATGTAATCATCAACGGCCAGGAAGCTCTGACCCTTGGCAGTGCTGTCCGGCGTGCCCCAGCGCACGATGTCGTAGGCACCCGCACCGTTCAGGTCGTCGCCGCTCGGCATTGCGTTCTGCACCACGTAGGGGTTGGCCGGAACGTAGGAGTTCGGTCCTGCATCGTCGGACCAGGTGGTATCTTGCCAGCCGCTGTTCACAGTGAAGGTCCAGGAGTTGATCAGCGCGGCCTGAGCCGTTGCTGCACCCAGGCTCAAAGCGGCGGTAACCCCCAAGGCCAGCTTCTTAAAAGCAACATTCTGCATTTTCAAATTCCCTGCGAACGACGGCGTTGAGCCGAAATTCCTGATCATTATGTCGTTGCCGGAATATATGCAGAATACGTGCCAAACATGTTTTCTCTAATTAATTCATATAGTTCAAATATTAACCAACATCCCGTACAATGGAATTTGTATAATTTTCCGACACCTGCCCGGCTTCATGAGCATCCCTCCACATAGCCAAGTTCCGGCCGCAGTCCGGTTCGGATCAGCGTGACCTGACCGTTGAAGGTTTCAAAGAGGATGCCGGATCGCCCGCCGGAAGGCGCGAGCGTGAAGGTGCGACCCCCATCCGCGCCGGTGTAGGCGTGCGGCGCAACCTTCAGACTTGCGCCATAGGTTTGCCAGAGCAGCTGTTCCGTGGAGCCAATGCCGATGCCTGCCCTCGTGCGCACATTTGCCGGAGAGACGGCTGTTGGAGAGACGGCAGGGGGCAGCAGGTCGATCCGCCGGACCTGCCCGTACACGATCATATAGCCGATGTCGGGGTCTTGCCCGTCCGCACGGCGGGTCATCCAGCAGCCAGGCGAATCATCCAGTGCCGGGGCGCGCAAGGGAGTGCCGAGCGCCTGCGCCGCCTGGTCGGCAGACATGCCGACATGGACGGGCCCTAACCCGTGCATTGTCAGGACCTGTGCGGGCTGATCTGCGCGATCGACACACCCGACGCAAACAAGGAGAGGGGCGGCGCAAACAACGAGGAGGGCCAGCCACGGCACTCGCCGACAGCCAGCCCGCCCAGTCATGCCCACCCGGCCATGCACGCGCGGCCATGCACGCGCGGTTGCACCCGCATCAGCGGGTTGGCGTTGGCCGACCCATGTTGTCGGTGCGAATATGCTCGTCATGACGGCCACGCAGACCAAGAAGGCCGGCAAGGCCAATCAAGCCGATCCACCCCAGATCCATGCCTCCGCTATCCCGCGAGGCAGCGGTTGGAGCCGCGGTTTCCGTTGTCATGCTCGTCTGACCGGCGGTGCGGCTGTCTGCCGTGCGGGTTGAGGTCATCCCGTCAACCGACGTGCCGGTCGTCGAGGCTGTGCCAGGCGCCGTGCCGGTCGCCCCCATGTGGGTTCCCGTTGTGGTGGAGCTGCCGGATCCCATGGTCCCGCCGGTATCCGTCGTCGCGGAGGTCGGGCTGGAGCCCGACGTGGTCGTCGTCGTTGTGGAACCGGACTTGGTGCCTTCGGCCAGAGCGCCGCCAGCCATACCGGACAGCAACACCGCAGCAAGGGCGGTCGTGACTGAATGCTTCAGCATCATGTCAACTCTCCCGTTCGCTTGGAGAACAACCCAGCCTGTTTTGAAAATGACCAGACTGGGGAACGTGGAGAGCAAACGCGCCTTCCTGCCCACCGTTCCCCTTTTCATTGGGGAAGCGTCACGGTTGGAAAACTCTAGAAAATACAAGCGAAACGCAGGCTTCGGCGCAGCGGATGAGACCCCGGTGCTCAAGCGTTTCTAATGATCGATGTTTGGGAGAGTATCGCCAGAGAGGCGGTGGTGGAGGAGGTTGGATTCGAACCAACGTAGACATAAGTCGGCAGATTTACAGTCTGCTGCCATTGACCGCTCGGCCACTCCTCCAACGCAACGTCATGCCGTGTTGGCGTGGCGGGTAAATGAGCGATTTGGGCTTTCATGTCAACGCCTGAGACGGCAAATAATGCGCATGAGACAACAAAAACGACATTCCCCCGATCGGGGCGGCCAGAGCGGCCGCTCCCAAAACTCTGACCGCAGCGCCTCCGGTCGTTCCAACCCCACGCCGCGAGGCCCGAACCGGCCCGGATTTGTGCGGATTTATGGCCGCCACCCGGTTCTGGCGGCGCTTGCGAACCCCGAACGCCGCCTGGTGCGGCTCTATGCGACCCGCGAAGCGCTGGCTGAACTTCCGCCCCAGCCCAAGCTTGAGATTCGCGTGCTGGAATCGCTGGAGCTGAAGAAACTCGTTCCGGAAGGCGCGCCGACTCAAGGACTCGTCTTGGAAGCGCATCCGCTCGAAGGCCCGGCGCTGTTCGATATTCTCCAGAACATCGACCCCGCCGACAAGCGCCCGATTCTCGTGCTCGATCAGGTAACCGACCCGCACAACATCGGCGCGATTCTCCGCTCCGCCGCGGCGTTCGATGCCCGCGCCGTCGTCACGCAGGATCGCCACGCCCCGCCCGAGACCGGCGCGCTCGCCAAATCCGCCTCCGGCTGCCTTGAGCTGGTGCCGTGGGTGCGGGTGGTGAACCTGGCCCGAGCGCTCGATGATATTGCGGAAGCCGGTTTCTGGCGCATCGGCATGGATGGCCGCGCCGAGCGATCGCTGAGCGCCGTTTTGGGCGACTGCCGCCCCTGCCTCGTGCTGGGCGCGGAAGGCGAAGGCATGCGCCCGAACGTGGTTGAGCATTGCGACGAACTGGCAAAGCTCCCCATCAGCGGCCGCGTTGAGAGCCTCAACGTCTCCAACGCCGCCGCCATCGCCCTCTACGCCGCAGCGGCACGGGTCTGAAGGCGGGCATCTGAACTGACAGGTGCGGAGGGCGGAGCCTTTCAAGCAAAGCCCCCGCCCTCCAGTTCGGACAATCCTCGTTTCAGAGCATGTGGGACGCTGCCGGACGCTGCGAACGGTTCTTGCGTTCCGCCCGAGCGGGGAGACAGCCCGCACGGCCCCTCCCCGCTTCGCCTGACAGACACCCGGTTTCCCTATCGGTTTTCCCCTTTGCAAAGCCCTGCCCGGAGAGCCTTGAACTCTCCGGGCCCGGCCCTAGACTATAGGTTACCCTAGAGTCTTAAAGGGTAAGCCGGATCTTGATGGAGATTGCGATCCGGCGTACCATCAGGGCCAGAAGGATGAGGATGTCCATATCCACACTCCCCTTCTGGATGAGACGGGAGAAATCCCGCCAATCGCCGGAGTGGCCCAGCCGCTCCGGCGATTTCATTTTGTCGCCAGATCAAAGTCGAACTCAATAAAAATACAGCAATTTCAAGGAATTAAATCAGGGAATGGTCTTTTGCCCCGTGCGCACCTGCCATGAGGCAACGCCTGCCGCGACGCGGGCCAACACCTGCGGATAGAGCTCCGCACTGGCGGCAACGACGGCTGGATAGACCGGATCAGGCCGGTTGAAGCGCGGGTGCTCGCCCAGGTGATCCGTGCAGACGCCGCCTGCTTCTTGCAGCACCAGGAGGGCAGCGGCCAGATCCCACTCGCACTTGGGGCGCAGGGCAACGGCGGCATCGGCCTGCCCCGCCGCCACAAGCGCGATCCGCAGGGCAATGGAGTTGGGCTTGTCCAGCCGCATCGGCGGCCACGGGTTGGGCCAGAAGTCTGCCAGGAACAGCGCCTTGTCCGCCAGCATCCGGCAGTTGGTCAGCTTGTCGGAGCCGGCAACCGCGATCTGCTCGCCGTTCAGAGTTGCGCCCTCATCGCGCGCCGCGCTGAAGAACTGGTTGCGCAAGGGGGCGTAAAGACAGGCGAGAATCGGTCTGCCGTCCTCCACCAGCGCGATGGAAACCGCAAAGCCGTCTTCCCGCGCCACGAACGCCTTGGTGCCATCGATGGGGTCAACCACCCACACCCGGCGGCAATCGAGCCGGGTGGGCGCATCCGCCGTCTCTTCCGACAGCCAGCCGTAGTGGGGGCGCGCCGTGCGCAGCCGCTCCTTGATGAGCGTATCAACAGCCAAGTCGGCCTCGCTCACCGGATTGCCGGGAGACTTATCCCACGTCTCGTAGGTCTTGTAGAAGTAGCGCCGCGCCAACTCTCCCGCCTCTCTTGCCACCGTCCTGATCAACTGGAAGTCCTGAACCAGGTCGGCGTCGGTTTGGAGGGGGGAGAGGGTTGGCACGCTGTGGACTTTCTTTTTAAGGCTCAGTTCCCGGCCACGGTCATGCGCGGGAGCAAGACCGTGGGCGCATCGATGCCGTACCGCAGTTCAAGGTCGCTGGCCGGCACGAGGCTGGCGAACATGTCCTTGAGGTTGCTGGCGATAGTGATTTCAGAGACGGGCGTGGTGATCTCGCCGTTCTCGATGAGGAAACCCGCAGCGCCCCGGCTGTAATCGCCGGTGATGCCGTTGACGCCCATGCCAATCAGCTCGACCACGTAAATGCCGCGCTTGATGTCGCGCAGCATGTCCTCGCGGGAGCTTGTCCCCGGCATCAGCATGAGATTGCCGACGCTGGTGCCCGGCGGCCCGGAGATGCCGCGCGAGGCATGGCCGGTCGGCTGCTCGCCAAGCTGGCGGGCCGAGGCCGAGTCCATCAGCCATGTGGTGAGCACGCCGTCCGACACGATGTCGAGCGTGCGGGTCGGCAGGCCCTCGCCGTCCATCGGACGGGAGCGCAGACCGCGCAAGCGCAGCGGTTCTTCGCGGATGGTAACGCCGGGCGCGAACACGGGCTTGCCGCGAGCATCCAGAAGGAAGCTGGACTTGCGGGCGATGGACGAGCCGGTGATCGCCCCGATGAGGTGACCGATCAGCCCGGAGGCGATGCGCGGATCGAACACCACCGGCATGGTCTCGGACGCCAGCTTGATCGGGTTGATGCGGCGCACCGTGCGCTCGCCCGCGCGGCGGCCCACCTCCTCCGGCGATCTCAGGTCAGAGCGGTGACGGGCCGAGGCGTAGTCGTAATCCCGCTCCATGC
>JAEZBH010000484.1 GCA_023427285.1 Pseudomonadota bacterium | reverse complement strand
ATCCAATACCATAAGCTTTATCAACTTGGAGAAAACTATGACGACCACTTTTGAAAACCTCGCCCATGCATTTGCTGGCGAATCGCAGGCCCGGCACAAGTATATGGCTTTCGCAAAGAAAGCGGATGAAGATGGTTACCCTCAGGTTGCGCGCCTGTTCCGTGCGGCCGCGCAGGCCGAGTTTGTCCACGCTGTCAACCACTTCAAGGCGATGGGCGAAATCAAGAGCACGTTTGAGAACCTGCAGGCTGCCATCAGCGGCGAGAACTTTGAAGTTGTGACCATGTACCCCCCCTTCATCGAGACCGCCATCGCCGAAGGCGCCAAGCGCGCCCAGACCAGCTTTGAGTGGGCGTATGCCGTAGAAAAGACCCACGAAGCGCTGTACCGCGAGGCGCTGGCCTGCCTGGATGAGCCGAACCAGGAAGCCTTTGACTACTATGTGTGCCCGTTCTGCGGTCACACCCACAAGCGCAATGCGCCCGAGAAGTGCCCGGTGTGCGGCGCTCCCGGCTCCCGCTTCGAGAAAGTCAGCTAGCAAACACAAAACCGGCCCTGTGCAGGGCCGGTTTTGTGTATTGATCCTTGTAGGGATAACAATGCGCGGCCAACTCAGTTGGCCGCGAATTGTTATCCCTACATAAAATGGTCGTTTGGAGAACTCTAGCGCTTGAGGGAGAGAAGCGCGGGCACCCGGTCAAACATCCAGAAGCCGATGGGCAGGCCGATGACCGTGAGGCTGATCGCGTAGGCGGCTTCCATCCAGAGGGCCGAGAGCCACCAGCCCACCAGCAGGAAATACAGCGCGCGGAGCAGGATATTAACCTGCGGCGGCTCGATTTCCCGCTGCATCATCTCGCCGCCGCGCAGCGAGCGGATGACCACTTTGCGCGAGGGCTCGCGCAGGGCAATCACCTTGGGCAGCATATTGAGCATGGCGACGCCAAACGGAATGCCGATGATGGTAACCATCAGGATCCACGCTGCTACCATCCAGGCCTGCCCCAGCCACCAACCGATAAAAGCAAACCACAGGATTTGCAGCAAGCAGCCGGGGTTGCGCTGGGTTTCCACTACGACGGACTGACTGTTTGTCATTGTTGCTCCTGTTCAAGCCGGTGCCTTAGCACCGGGTTATCTCCACGCGTATCCGCGGAGGCTGTAGGCATTTTCATAACGATATACGCATATAACTTAGAAAAGTTGCGGTGTTATAGTTTTCGGCAAGGTTGAATGGGCATGATCGCCAAACAACCACATCCCTTAAACCATGGCAAAAACCATAATGATGCGTGATGGTTCTCAGAAATAGTATAATTGTGGGGGGAGTTTCGGCCGGAAACCGCGTATGCACGCATGACGAGGACAACCCTTGGACGTTTCTTTGCTAGATGATGCTGTGCTTTGTGAAATCATTGCCGCCGCCCGCACCAACCAGGCGCGAGGCTACGATGCCTCGCGGCAGTCGGTGCTGGCGCAGCAGGCGCTGGGCGCGCTGTACGACCGGTATGGGCGGCTGATCTACTCGATTGCCATGCACACTGTTGGCGATGGCCCGACCGCGGAAGAGATCACGCAGGATGTATTTGTGCGGGTATGGGAGGGTGCGCATACCTACCGGGCGGATATGGCAAAATTCCGCAGCTGGATCATCAGCATCACCCGGCACCGCGCGATTGACGAACTGCGGCGGCGGGGGGTGCGCGTAGAGCGGCTGACCATCACCTGGGGCGAATCGCAGGGCGGTGAGAACGACCTGGAGCAGCTCCCTGAGCTGATCGACCCGGTTGGTCCGGAAGAGCAAGCCGAGCAGCTCATGCAGCAGCGCGGAATCCGGCAGGCGGTGGCGCAGCTCCCGCACGATCAGCGCGAGGTGTTAGGGATGGCCTTTTTCTATGGCCTTTCACACAGTGAAATTGCGGAACAGTTGGGGCAGCCGCTGGGTACGGTGAAGTCGCGAATCCGGCTGGCGATGCAAAAGCTCCGCGAAGTGCTGCAGGCCAGCGGCCTGGTGGAGAAAGATTTGTGATTTTTGACTCATCCAAAGCGGCGATTGGTGCGTATATATGGAAAGGGAAGGATTCTGCACGGCTGCTTCCCAGAATTATTGCCGTGCTTGGTGGTAGGAGTGAACGAGAATGATCGATCAGCACCCGTTTGATCTGCTGGCGGGATACGCGTTAGGAAGCCTGGGCGAAGACGATTTGCTCATCGTTGCTAGGCATTTGCCTGGCTGCGCAATTTGCCGCGCCGAGGTCAACGCTTACTTTGAGGTAGCGGACCAGCTTGCGCTGTCCGTGACTCCGCATACTCCTCCACCCGGCCTGAAGGACCGTATTTTACAGCAGGTTGCCGCGGCGCCGATAGTGGAAGCCGCGCCTGTTGTTTCAACGCCGCCCGCGCGCCCGGCGGTACAACGTGCGCAAGAGCGTCCGCAGGAGCGCGAAAGCTTCTTACGAAGGCTGTTCTCTGCTCGCCCATTGACGCTGGCTGTGGCGGTCATGGCGGTTCTGCTGGTAGCGCTGGCGGGGCTGCTCTGGCAGGAGATGTCGCCAGCCACGGGCGACAACATGCGGATTGTTCGCATGCAAGGTACAGAGGATGCGCCGAGCGTGCAAGGCTACCTGATGGTGTTCGAGAACGAGCCCTACGGCACGCTGGTTGTGGAACATGCCCCGCCCCTCGATTATGAATACCAATACCAGCTCTGGCTGATCAAAGACGGAAAGCGCACCAGCGGCGGGGTGTTCTCGGTGTACGATGACGGCTACGGGGTGCTTCAGGTGCAAGCCGACTACCCGCTCAACGAGTACCAGGCTTTTGGTGTGACGGTGGAACCCGAGGGCGGCAGTTATGAGCCCACTGGCAAGCGCATCCTGGCGGGAGAAAATTAGTTAAGCTGGTCCAATAGGGCCAGGAACGCTTCGACCACCTGGGGATCGAACATTTTGCCAGCCTGCTTGCGCAGGTAATCACGGATGTCGGCTTCGGGCCAGGCGGGCTTGTAAGGCCGTTCTTTCCGCAGTGCGTCCCACACGTCTACTACCGCGAAGATGCGCGCAGAAAGCGGGATCTGTTCGCCCGCAAGCCCATTGGGGTAGCCTGAGCCATCCCAGCGCTCGTGGTGGCAGTAGGGTATGTCGAGCGAGGGCCGCAGGAAGGGGATGGAGGAGAGCAGGTTGTAGGCATACAC
>JAEZBH010000483.1 GCA_023427285.1 Pseudomonadota bacterium | reverse complement strand
GTCCAGAAGCTGCACGATGCCGAATACGCCGACGTTCAGCTGGAGCACATTCTGGCCGACAACTGCGCCATGCAGCTGGTGCGCGCGCCGAAGCAGTTCGACGTCATCCTGACCGACAACCTGTTCGGCGACCTTCTGTCTGACGCTGCCGCCATGCTCACCGGCTCGCTCGGCATGCTGCCGTCCGCCTCGCTGGGTGCGAAAGACCCTGTCACCGGCAAGCAGCCCGCCATGTACGAACCGATCCACGGCTCCGCGCCGGACATTGCGGGCAAGGGCATTGCCAACCCGTGCGCAACCATCCTGTCGGTTGCCATGGCGCTGCGCTTCTCGTTCGACAACAGCGCACTGGCCGACAAACTGGAACAGGCTGTCTCGCAGACCCTGTCCGACGGTATTCGCACCGGCGACATCTGGGTTGAAGGCTGCACCAAGGTCGGCACCTCCGGCATGGGCGATGCCATTCTGGAGCGTCTGGCGGCTCTGGGCTGAGGGCATCGGAGGCGGGCCGTTCGCAGCAGGACGGCCCTCTGCCCCTGAAACGACCTTGGGAAATAATATTGCTATTTTAGATAAGAAACATTTGGTTTCTTGAAATATTCGGCGCGTGCGGGCATACGACCGCCGAATAATGTGACTGGAGATGGACATGGGCTACCGTGTAGCTGTTGTCGGCGCCACCGGAAACGTGGGCCGCGAAATGCTGAACATTCTGGCCGAACGCCAATTCCCGGCCGACGAGATCATTCCGCTGGCCTCCTCGCGCTCGGTTGGCGTCGAAGTCGAGCTGGGCGACACCGGCAAGACCCTGAAGTGCAAGAATCTGGAGCACTTCGACTTCACGGGCGTCGACATCTGCCTGATGTCCGCCGGTTCCGACGTGTCGAAGGTGTGGGCGCCCAAGATTGCGGCCCAGGGCTGCGTCGTTATCGACAACGCCTCGCTCTACCGCATGGACCCGGACGTTCCCCTCATCGTTCCCGAGGTGAACCCGGAGGCCATCGACGGCTACACCAAGAAGAACATCATCGCCAACCCGAACTGCTCGACCGCGCAGATGATGGTGGCGCTGAAGCCGCTGCATGACCGCGCCAAGATCAAGCGCGTTGTCGTCTCCACCTACCAGTCGGTTTCCGGCGCCGGCAAGGAAGGCATGGACGAGCTGTTCGAGCAGACCCGCGCCATCTTCGTGGGCGATCAGGCCGAGCCGAAGAAGTTCACCAAGCGCATCGCGTTCAACGTGATCCCGCACATCGACAGCTTCCTTGACGATGGTTACACCAAGGAAGAGTGGAAGATGGCGGCCGAGACCAACAAGATCCTCGACCCGGACATCAAGGTGACCGCAACCTGCGTGCGCGTGCCGGTGTTCGTCGGCCACTCGGAAGCCATCAACATCGAGTTCGAGCAGCCGCTGTCCGCCGAAGAGGCCCGCGACATCCTGCGCGAGGCTCCGGGCATCATGGTTGTCGATAAGCGCGAGAACGGCGGCTACACCACCCCGATCGAGTGCGTGGGCGACTTCGCCACCTACGTCAGCCGCATCCGCAAGGATCCGACCGTCGAGATCGGCCTGGCCCTCTGGTGCGTCTCCGACAACCTGCGCAAGGGTGCCGCTCTCAACGCCATCCAGATCGCCGAGCTGCTGGGCCGCCGCCACCTCAAGAAGGCGTAAAGCTCAAGGCGATAAGAAATTTTACTTAATTCCTAGGGGGCTTCGGCCCCCTTCTTTTTTGGGATTTTTTATTCGCAAAAGGGTCTTTGACCTTCTGCACTCCCATTCATTCAAGCGGCCGCGTTCCCTAAAGACCGTTTGCGCCTGAAGACCGTTTGCAAAGCTCAGTCCGTTACGCTTTCGCGCAGCGCCTTGTCGCTGATGCTGTTCAGCCACTCTTCGCGCTTCTTCGTCACCTGGCGGGCCTCTTCGAGGATCTGCTCCATGTCTGGGCGGGTTTTCTCGAACGCCGCCCGAACCGCCTGAACAATGTCTGGGTTTCTCGGTCGATGAGATCCATCAGTGAGAGTTTCGTCAAAGCCTTTAACGACGACCTTCAATCTGCTCATCTGCTTTGTCCATTCTCGACTGTGTCCAACTCTACCAGAACGTTTTCAAAGTTGTGGAGTATATTTTCCAATGCTTCCCGAAAGGCATCCAGCGTGTCTTCTTCCGGTTCGCCCGGCCCCACGGCAAGGGGTGCATTTCCATCAACGATCACGACGAACAGGGGGTCTTCGGCCTCTTCCTTGGAAATAGGAACGCACAGGATCCACTCCAATTCCCTCCAGACAAGAGAACGCCTGTAGGTGTCGACGAAGGCATCAATTCCATATTTTTCAAGAGCCTCAGTCATCGCGAACTGCGGAACTCGCTCCGCCCATGCTTGACCGACAATCGTTCCCTCTATCGGGAGGAGAAGGCGTTCGTCCGTGTGGCCTCTGTATCCCGCGCCATATCGCAGACGCAGCGACTGAAAGTACTGAGGATCGCGAATGGCGAGAGCAACCCGGACATGGCCTCTCCGGCGTCCCCCTTTCAGAAGGGTCGGCTGGCTCTCAAACAGAGTCTCGAAAGATTGTCGCGTTGCCTCGCATGCCTTCCGATAAATGTTCGGGATCGTCGTGACGCGCTCGACCAGTCGCTTGCTGGCCGCCGCATCCGCATCAGCAACCGCCTTGAGCATCTGCTCCTTGGTCAGATCAAAGTCCAGCACCCCGATATCGGTCCGCAGCTCAACCAATTCCGAGCGGCCATTGGCGCGCAGGTTAAGTTCGCCAGATCCAAAAAGAGCCGTCTTGATGGCTGCACGTATCCATTTTTTCCCTCTCACCGGTGCCTCGGGCTTATTCTCCGTGATCTCAAACGCAATCGTCAGGGCGTCGGGATCCAATTCCCTCTCCTCGTCGAACGGCCACGCTGGCAAGTTAGAGACGAGACCGCCATCGACATGAAGATCGTTGCCGATCTGATGCGCCTCAAACAGTCCCGGTATGCAAATTGAAGCAATCACTGCGTCAGCGACCGCGACATCCGGCGTCTTTTCCGGAGAGAACAGGTAAAGTGATCGATTTGTCAGGTTCGATGACACGATTTTCAGCGAAGGTCGGCCGCTGTGCCCAAAGTCTCTCATACAGACGACGCGGTCTGGATCATTGGGAAAGAGTTGACGGTTGAGCAGCTTACCAAGCACCCCGCGCAATGTTTCCAAGCGCACCAGACCACTTGAAAACTCGCGCCAAACCAGCCAAGCCGCCAGAAGAAAAGTCAGCCAAGCCCCGGCAATCCAGCAAACTGCCGGGTAGCCAAGCTTCCCGCCAAGGATGAAGCTTGCTGGAAGCAGCAGAATGAGAAGTCCTCCCAGCAGCCTGCCTAGCCAGACCGGTGATCCGGCAATCCATCTGAACGCTCTGAGGATGAGCCAGCCTCGCGGGCCGAACAGGTCTGTCAGTTTTGCAATGCTGGGATCAACCTGACGGATACGTGTCAGGATATCATCACCGTCCGACACAATTTCCGAGGCTGTGAAACCCGCAGCCTTCAGAGACGCCACGATTGCGCCCGCCGATGTACCAGCCACCCCGCAGAATTGAACGTCCTGCTCCTCCAGAGCTTTCAGTGCGCCAACATGAACAATCCCCTTCGCACCGCCGCCCGCAAACGCTGCAAAGATCCGCAAAGGCACCTCCTGCGCGTCGGTCACGCCCCCCTCCCCTTTTAAGCCATAAGACCCTCCGGAACTGGACAACGCACTTCAGACTATGAATGATGGTGGCCCACACCTTCCCACTATGCCTAAAATCTATCATTGTATCGTGACGATAGTCAATAGGTTTTTTACAATTAGGCGCAGGAAGCTCTCACGCCGCCAATCTCCCCTTGGCGTCTTTGCTGGCTCTGCTAGGGTCCGGGGATGCGCCGCGTCTATGCCTGCCTTGGCTATGCAAGCCTTGTTCTCGCCGTCCTCGGCGCGTTCTTGCCGCTGCTGCCAACGGTGCCGTTCGTCATTCTGGCGGCTTATCTTTTCGCCAAGGGCAATCCGGAGTTGGAGAAGCGGCTGATCGCCCACCCGATCTTCGGGCCGCATATCATTGCGTGGCGCGAGAAGCGGGCCATCAGCCGCAAGGGCAAATACGCCGCGCTCATTACCTTCGCGCTCAGTGCCATCCTCGGCTTCGTGTTTCTCCAGCCGCCGATGGCCTTTATCCCCGCAGCGGTCGCGCTGATCGGCGGCACGTGGATCGCCACCCGCCCGACGGCCTGATTTTCACTTTCGCAGGAAATGAATAATGCGAGGGTCACTCAGCCAGTGGCTTTGGCCCTCGCGCTCCCATTTGTTAGATGGGCTGCGCCCTTCATGTCGCGCACGGCCCGATAAAACGAACAGGGGGTGCCGGGGGGACGAGTTGCCCCAGCGATTAAAAAAACCCTTTATTGACG
>JAEZBH010000449.1 GCA_023427285.1 Pseudomonadota bacterium | reverse complement strand
GTCCAGGACCCAGATGAGGCGATTTTTTCAGCGATGCCGCGAAGCGCCATAGATACCAATGTTATTGATCATATACTGCACATCGATGAAATCGCGGAAATGATCCAACAGCTAGCGAACTACCCGAATGAAGGTACGCTGCCGCCCCGGGAAGCAGCATCCGATCCTGCCGAAGGAGATCAGGAAGGAGTGCCAGAGACTATGGAACACAGCAAGCGCGAGCTCAACCAAGACAGGAAAGATTTTGAGCAGCATAACCTGTTTGAAACCACACGAACGGTCCTTACCTGCCCAGAATGTGGCGGCGTGCTGGTTGAGACCCACAACGGGAATAATATCCGCTATGAATGCCAAATCGGCCACGGTTTTTCCGAATCGAGCTTTGTGGCCGGGCATTCAGACATGGTAGAACATGCTCTTTGGGCCGCCGTCCGCGCGCTGGACGAGCGCATACTGCTGTTAGAGCGTATTGCAAACAGGGCGCAGGCACAGGGAGCTGCAATCACCGTCACGCGATTGCGCGAATCAGCTGAAGAAGCGCGAAAAGATGCGGAACTCATCCGGAAGATTATTTCGAATGGAAAACCCATTTCGGAAGCGGGGCTTGTGCCTGACGATGATGAAGAAGTGATGCACTAAGCACGTATCTTGATCCTCGGTATACCCTTCTTAGAAAGAGAAGCGTGGGATGTTAAGCAATCACCGGCCTCCCCAATTTCCGAGTACCCATTACGATGTGGTTGCGCTGGCTGCTTCAGCCGGTGGCCTTCATGCTTTCTTGCAGGTGGTACAAGGCCTGCCCGCCAATTTTCCGGCCGCTGTGATCATCATCCAGCACCTGGCGCCACACCGTGAGAGCTTGCTGCCAGATATTATCCAGCGTTACAGCATTCTGCCGGTGCGGCATGCAAAAGAAGGCGAGGTTATTGAACCGGGGGTAGTTTATACGGCCCTCCCCGATTATCATATGACTGTAGAAGCAGACGGCCGTCTGCATCTGAACCAAGAGGCTCCGATAAATTTTTCCCGGCCTGCCATTGATCCATTAATCCAAAGCTAGGCAAATACGTACCAAAACTGCCTCATCGCCGTAATCCTCTCTGGCATGGGAGCCGATGGCAGTAAAGGTGTTCAGTCCGTAAAAGCAGTTGGGGGTATCGTCATCGTCCAGAACCTGGAAACCAGTGAATTCACCGGCATGCCCAGCGCGGCAATCAGCACCGGAGCGACGGATTACATTTTGCCACTCGAATCCATTTCTTCCGCCCTTGTATCCCTTGTCACCACAGGAGCTTGTTGATGAGCATGCTAGACCGGGAAAACACCGATTTTGAAATGCTGTTGGAATACCTGAAGCATAATCGCTCATTCGACTTTACTGGATATAAGCGGTCCACGCTGGAGCGAAGAATCCAGAAACGGATGCAGTTCGTTGAGGTAAGCAATTACGCCGATTATGTCGATTATTTGGAAGTTCATCCGGATGAATTTATCCAGTTGTTCAATACGATTTTAATTAACGTCACCTGTTTTTTCCGCGACCCAAAGACATGGGAATACATTCACGAAACGATCATCCCGCGAATTCTTGCCAGCAAAAAGCCTGGCGCGCCCATCCGCATCTGGTCGGCAGGCTGTGCATCCGGTGAAGAAACCTATACCATCGCTATCCTGCTGGCAGAGCACCTGGGTATCGAAGGGTTTAAGGAGCTGGTGAAGATCTATGCCACCGACCTGGACGAGGAAGCGCTGGCAAAGGCGCGCATGGCAACGTATTCCGAAAGCGATATGGAAAATGTCCCAGAAGCGTTGATCGATAAGTATTTTGAGCGGATCGGCAACCGGTATGTGTTTCTGCGCGATTTGCGACGCTCGGTGATCTTTGGGCGGCACGATCTGGTTCAGGATGCGCCGATCTCGCGAATTGACTTGTTAATTTGCCGGAATTTGTTGATGTACTTTAATACCGAAGCACAATCCCGCATTCTGGCCCGCCTGAATTATGCGCTAAACGATAATGGATACCTGTTCCTGGGCAAAGCCGAAATGCTGCTGACGCATATGAAGCTTTTCCGGCAGGCAGACCTGAAGAACCACGTATTTGTCAAAGCCCCACAAACCGACGTCCGCGACCGCATGTTGATGATCACGCAGACCAATGGAGAAGAAGTAATCAATGGCCGCGTTGGACAGGTGCGCATCCGTGATGCGTCATTTGATGCCGGGCCAGTGGCGCAGGTGATTGTTGATTCCTATGGTTACCTGGCGCTGGTAAACGAACGCGCGCGAACGATGTTCGGGCTTTCTACACGCGATGTCGGCAGGCCATTCCACGATCTGGAGATATCCTACCGCCCGGTAGAGCTGCGCTCCTCTATCGAGCAGGCCGTCGCACGCAACAACCCTGTGGTCCTGCGCGACGTCGAAGTGACGAATCCCACCGGCGAAAGCACGTTTCTCGATGTACAGGTTGTACTGCTGCGAAATAACGAGCATGATCACGTTGGTGTGAGCGTTACGTTCCTTGAGGTGACCGAACATAAGCGCCTGCAGCGGCAGCTGGAACAGTCGAACCAGGAACTGGAGACCGCGCTGGAGGAATTGCAATCGACCAACGAGGAGCTAGAAACGACCAATGAGGAACTTCAGTCCACGGTGGAGGAATTGGAGACAACCAACGAAGAGCTCCAATCGACCAACGAGGAATTGGAGACGATGAACGAGGAGATGCAGTCGACCAATGAGGAACTGGAAACGATCAACGACGAGATGACCCAGCGGGCAAATGAGCTCAGCCAGACGAACCTGTTCCTCGAATCGATCCTCACCAGCCTGCGCGGCGGGGTAATTGTGTTAGATAACGAAATGAACGTGGAGATTTGGAACCGCAAGTCGGAGGATTTGTGGGGACTGCGATCTGAGGAGACCATCGGGCGCAACATCTTCAGCCTGGATTTTGGCCTGCCGCTAGACCAGTTAAAGAAACCGATCCACCAGATTTTGAATGGAAAAACCGAAGCGGTTGAAATGCAGGTTCAAGCCACCAACCGGCGCGGGCGACAGATTACCCGCGATGTACAC
>JAEZBH010000445.1 GCA_023427285.1 Pseudomonadota bacterium | reverse complement strand
CCCAGAAGGTTTCAGCCGACATGCCCATGATCACCGCGCCCGGTTCCATGGACATGGAGACATCAACAGCGTCCATGGTGTTGGCGCGGATGTTCTCGATCATTTCCAGGAAGGTCTTGTCGTCGGTGACCTTGGTGTCGGGAATGCTGATGCGCGAGAAATGGTTGGTCACCCCGCGCGGGCGCATATCGTCGTATTCGGGCTGGACGCTGGTGTTCGTCGACGGTGCGACCACTGCGAACTTCATACGATAACCAAGGGTATCAACCATTTTTCTTATCCCCGTGTGTGTTCTGGTGATCGGATGATGGCAATGGACGGATCATCTGACTATCGGCAGTCCCCAGTTTTATCGCATGGTGAACAAACGCACTCATAACACGCGCATGCCCGCGCCGATGGTGACAGTATTCAGACTACAAAAGTAGATCCATGAAGGAGGGCGGGGATGGCTGCCTACATTGTTGCCACGGTGCGGATTACCGATCCTGAGCGTTTTGCGCTCTATGCCAAGGGTATTGCTGGTCTCAGCGAACGCTTCGGCGGCGAGGCCATCGTCAAGGGTGCAGTTCAGGAACTGCTGGAAGGCAATGGCGAGCCCGGCGAACGCGTTGTTGTCAGCCGTTACCCGGATGCCGAATCCGCCCGCGCCTACATCGCATCCGCTGAATACCAGGCGGCTTGCGCCCATCGCGTGGGTGCAGCCGAGGTGACCATGCGTCTCCTTGTCGATCCGGCCTGATCCTGCATCAAAAACCATAAAAAACTAGGCTTTCCCATGACTGTTCGTACTCGAGTACTTATTGCCGGCGCAGGCCCTGTTGGTTCTGTCGCAGCCTATCGCCTTGCCCAGCTGGGCATCGACTGCATGGTTGTCGAACCCAATGCCTTCTGCCCGGAAGACATGCGCGCCTCCACCTTCCACGCTCCGACGCTGGAAATGATGGATGAGCTGGGCATCATCGACGAGCTGCTGGCCGACGGCCTGAAGGCTCCGGTCTATCAGTATCGCAACCGCCGCTCGGGCAACGTCATCTCCATCGATCTGACGGATATCTCTGACGTTACCAAGCATCCGTACCGTCTGCAGTGCGAGCAGTACAAGCTTGCCCGCATGCTGACCAACAAGCTGGAAAATCACGACCACGGCAAGGTGCTGTTCCGTCACCGCCTGCTCAGCTACGAGCAGGACGCAGACGGCATCACCGCCTACGTTGAAACTCCGTTCGAGATCATGACCGTTCGCTGCGACTACCTGATCGCGGCAGACGGCGCGTCCTCCACCATCCGCAAGTGGACCGGCATCGAGTTCGAAGGCTTCACCTATCCGGAGCGCTTCCTCACCCTGTCCACCGACTATCCGGTTCACGAGCACTACGAGGGCCTGGCCCCGGTCTCCTACATGTCGGATGCCGAGGAATGGTGCGTTCTGCTGCGCGTGCCGACCCTGTGGCGCGTCCTGGTTCCGTCGCGCGAGTCCGACTCTGACGAAGCGCTCCTGTCGGATGCCAAGAAGACCGCCGTGTTCAACGGCCTGGTGCCGGATGGCGCAGCGATCAAGACCTACCACCGCACGCTGTACCGCGTTCACCAGCGCGTGGCGAAGTCGTTCCGCCACGGCCGCGTTCTGCTGGTGGGCGATGCTGCCCACCTCAACAACCCGCTGGGCGGCTTCGGCATGAACTCGGGCATCCACGATGCCTGGAACCTGACCACCAAGCTGCGCGACATCCTGCTGGACGGCGCTGCTGCCGATCCGCTGCTGGACCTGTACGACCGCCAGCGCCGCACCGTGGCGATGGAAATCGTGCAGACCCAGACCATCAAGAACAAGCAGGCCATGGAAGCACCCAAGGGTGCGGACAAGAGCCCGCAGGAAATCGAGCTGGAGCGCATCGCAGGCGATCTTGAACTGCGCCGCGACTACATGCTCAAGCAGGCCATGTTCCAGAGCCTGCAGCGCGAGCAGGAAATCCAGTAAGCTGCCATATACGGCTTCAATAAAGCGCCAGGGGATACCTATCCCCTGGCGTTTTTCTTTTGTGGCAAAGCCGGAAGCCGGACACAAAAAAACGCCGCGAAACTTGCGTCTCGCAGCGCCTTTTTTTTCAGAGACCGGAAAGGTCAGATGTTGATCGCGGCGCGATCGAAACTGGCGGAGCCCAGATCCGCAGCAATAGCCTTCGCCGCGTCCTTGAGCGGCTGCGCAAACTGATCGACCGCATCCGACATCTTCACCGACGAGGCAAAGAACGCCAGCGTCAGCGCACCGACCGGGCGCTCTCCCACGAGAATGGGCACGGCGATGGACGAGGTCTTGCCCGGATTGCTGGTGAACACGTTGTAAGCGCGGGTCACATAGCCCTGTTCGCGGATCTTGTCCGAGAGATTGTTGTTCTCGAACAGGTCGATCATGTGGCTGGTAACTTTGCTCGGCAGCAGCTTGAGCGTATCCAGCAGCTGCTGGCGCTCGTCTTCGGGAAGGTAGCCGATATAGGCAATGCCGGCGGCGCACTCCAGAATGGGCAGGGCGAAGCCGGGGAAATAACTGTTGAAGGTGAGCGCGGTCAGCGCGTGCGTGGAGTCGCGGATAACCATCGAGTGACCCACATGGGTCACCAGAGAGATCGGCCACACCAGCTTGCGCGTCAGCTCAACGATATGCGGGCGCGCCACCTGAACCAGAAGGCCGTGCCCCTGAAATCCATGCGACAGCGTCTGCACCATCGCGGTCGGACGGTAGCGCTTGCGCGAAGGCTCCCGCTCGATAAGCCCTTCGTGCATCAGAGTCTGCACGATGCGGCATGCTGTCGGATAGGGTACGCCAGAGGTGCGGGCGATTTCCATCATGGAAATCGCACCGCCTCTGTTGATTGCCTGCAGAATGGCAATACCCCGACTAAGAGAACGGATGGGAACGCCTTTTTCCATACCGGGATATTGTCACCTCTACTGGGCCATGCAAACGAATTTCCATTCGCCTGACGACTAATTACACCTCGAGAACGGATGCCAGTTCGTCACCGCGTGCGAACCAGTGATCCGGCTGTTGGGTGAACCAACGCAGCAATCCCTCGAACGCCTCGATACGATAGGGCAGACCCATGATATACGGCGTAATATGCAAGGGCAGCATACGCCCGCCGTATTTCCGGCTCTCATCGCGCAGCCAGGTGTAGGCGTCCATCATCTGGATGACGTAGCTGTCCACCGAGTTCTGCTGAACGTTGATGATCTGGCGATCAGACAGTTCGTGATTGAGCGGAACGCTGACGATATCGCCCGCCTCAGTCGTGAAGCGATACGGCAGTTCGTCGTTCACCCAGTCGCACATATAACCAACGCCTGCTTCCTTCAGCAGACGCGGCGTGTTGAACGACTGAGAGCGCGCAATCGACAGCCAGCCCTTCGGACGCGTGCCGGACACCTTCTCCAGCGTGTCGAGCGAACGGGCGATCAGATCGCGCTCGTAAGTCTCTTCCACGCCCGAAGCAATGGTGCCGTTCATGTCAGTCGAGTGGGCGATGATTTCATGGCCCGCCGACACGATGTCCTTGATGAGCACCGGATAACGCTCGGCAATCGCTGCGTTGGTGGCGAAGGAGGCCTTCGCGCCAACCTTCTCGAACGCATCGAGCAGGCGATAGACGCCAACGCGGCTGCCATAGTCGCGCGCCGTGTAGTGGCGGTAATCCGGATAGGCCGTCTGCATGTGGCCCGGTGCGCGGAACGGCTTGTCCTCGGGGATGATCGGGAACCATTCCAGCGACACGACGAACCACGTGGCAACCGCCTTGCCCGACGGCCATTGCACGGGTTGGCGCTCGAAAATGTTGGACCACGGATAATAGTCGTGATCCATGCCCTTCCGGCGCATCGGATACTCAAAATAGGTGGGATCAAGCGCCATGGTCTCAGCCCTCCACCTTGTACTGCGCTGCATCTTCCGCCACCGCGTCGTAGTGGTTGGCGATGAAGAAATCGGCAATGTCGCCGCTGCGGGTGATCCACGCGCGGCCGTCCTCGGCGATGTGCCGCAGCACTTCCTCGAACGCGCCGATGCGGTGCGGCTGGCCGATCAGGTAGGCGTGCAGCGGAATGCACATCACCGTGCCGGACTGCTCGCCTTCTTCCGCCAAACGGTCGAACTGGCGAATAAGCGTTTCAGCATATTCGCGCGGGCTCATGTTGTAGACGAAGAAGCCGTAGTGGTCGTTGACCTCAAGGCTGTACGGCATCGAGATCAGCTTGCCCGACTTCACATGCACCGGCCCCGGCTGATCGTCGTGATAGAGATCGCAGGTGTAGGTCATGCCGTATTCGGCCAACAGGTCGAGCGTGCGCGGCGTGTGCGTCAGCGCCGCAGCCAGCCAGCCCTTGATGGTCTGGCCAGTGGCGGCGCGCACGGTGTTGATGGAGTCCTCGATGATGAGGCGCTCCTGCGCTTCGTCCATGCCGTAGGAATAGCGGGTGTTGTAGATGCCGTGGCTGAAGAATTCCCAGCCAAGCTTGTTCACCTGCTCGATGATTTCCGGGCAGTGCTGGCACATGGCGACCGACAGCGACACCGAGCCCTTGAAACCATGCTTTTCCATGATTTCTGCAAGGCGATAGTGGCCGACGCGGTTGCCGAAGTCGCGGTGGCCGTAGCCCACCACGTCCGGGTGCGGCTTGGTCCACGACTTGCGGTGCGGGTTTGCCGGCGGATCGAGTTCATAGAACTCGATGTTCGGGCTCACCCACACGGCGACCTTCTTGTCGCCCGGCCACACGATCTTGTGGCGGTTGCGATAGGGCCTGTACTCGTACAGGCCCGGATCCTTCTGGCCTTCCCTCATTTCTGACGGGCCTCCAGCCATTCGATGACCGTCTGCACCGGCTCAACGTCTGCGTACTTGATGAGCAGGTCGGTCAGGTTCGCAAAGTGGTAGCTCTCGTGCTTGTCGGCGGTCGTCTCCATCGGAACGATGGTGCGGAAGCCATAGCTCAGCGAGTCAACGGCGGTTGCGCGCACGCAGCCCGAGGTGCTGCCGCCGGTGACCACCACCGTGTCCACCTTGTGCCAGCGCAGGTAGCTGTTCAGCGGCGTCTCGAAGAACGCCGAGGGCATGCGCTTGGTGTAGTGGTAGTCATTCTCACCGAATTCGCAGCGCGGGTCATAAGCGTGACGCTCGCTGTCGTACTTGATGTTCTGGAGGCTGTCCGGCGTGTTCGAGCGGGTGCCCCAAACGCCGCAGTCGGAACCGTCTTCGGCATAGGCCACGCGCGACCAGATGACCGGCATGCCAGCGCCGCGAGCGAGGCGCGAAATCGTGTTGATGTATTCAACCTGACGCGGATCGGTTTCATAGGCGGTCTTGAACTTGTCGAGGCAGGTGTAGGCCTGCTGCACGTCCACGTTCACAATCGCCAGCTTCTCGCCGAAACCGAACTTCGCGCGCTCAGGCTTTGCCTGAATTTCCTCAAAAATTTCCTTGGCCGTGCGACCGTCGGAAACCATCTTTGTGCCAAGCAACGTCATGCGACTTCCTCCCGAGTTTAAGCGCTTGCCGGCTTGAAGCCGAGGGGCACGCCAGCGTCCGGGATAAAGCCATACAGCTCTTCCCCAGGCAGAGCCTGCTTCAGAATTTCCCGACAGGCGACCAGTTTATCAATATCGATGCCGGTCTTCAGACCCATGGCCTCCAGCATGAACACCAGATCTTCGGTCACGATGTTGCCCGAAGCGCCCGGTGCGAACGGACAACCGCCAAGACCCCCCAGCGACGAGTCAACGGTGCTCAGACCCACATCCAGCGCCGCCCGCACGTTGGCAAGGCCAACGCCGCGGGAGTTGTGCAGGTGAATGCCGGTAAGCGCCGCATCGCCAACCACGCCGCGCACCAGCTTCACGAGATGCTTCACCGCAC
>JAEZBH010000261.1 GCA_023427285.1 Pseudomonadota bacterium | reverse complement strand
CTATACCACCCTGGTGCTGGCAGCCGTACTCACCTCGCAGGTGGCGGGGGCATGGCTGCGGTTTATCCTCGGCCGCGGATGGCCGCTGCTCTCTAGCAGCCCCGAGGAGACGTGGAAAGTCACGGCAAAGCCGCGGGTGAAACGGGATCTACCAGCCGCGGACCTCGAAAACGCTATTCCACTGACTGGCATTGAACCGCTTACCCAGGCAGCTGACATACAGCGCCCGGGCGATTAAGGATCTACGACCGCTCCGGGGGTGCGGGGGCGAGACAGGGTTCGGTTATGCAACGAAATCAAAAGCACCTGCACATCGGCCTGTTCTTCATTATGATCCTGCTGCTTATCGTCTGCTTGGGCCTCTCGATGCTGAGCCCCAGGGAGATGAATGCACTGGCCAACGCCCTGGTAGCGGGCAGGGCAGCCGCGGATGGAGAAGACCGGCTCTATTTATCAGCGATTAACATCACCGCGTCAAGACAGTCGCAGTGCCTCAACCGTGAAGTCCCGGCCATCGTCCTCATCAATGGGCCGCAGGACGACCAGTACCGCTCAAAAAGCAGCCCGCTGCCAGAAGGCGCCGTGGTCGATGCGCGCTCAGCAGTATGGCAGCACGTACACGACTACCCTGTGGTGGTCGAAGGCGGCCCGGACACCTGTTTCATGGGCGGAAAGGTCTATGGGGAATATCTTTACAGCGCCACCTGGAAACGGATGCACGATACGACCGGCTTTACCTTCCGCACCAGCGGCAAGACCACTGTGGAGAACGTACGTGTTCACAACTATGGCGATGGAATTTCATTCTCCCGCGGCGGCTCCCGCGAATCGTTCCACATTACTGGCGTGTGGATGACCCATATCCGCGACGACTGCGTGCAGAACGACTATATGTACGCGGGCGTGGTAGAGGACTCGCTGCTGGATGGCTGCTACACCGCTTTCAGCGCCCAGCCGCACGAAGGCGCGGAGGTGAGCGACGGCAGCAGCAACGTCTGGACGATCGAACGCTCGCTGATCCGCCTGGAACCGATGGAAAAGGTCTACAACGACCAGGGCCTCATACCCGGGCATGGGGCGTTCTTCAAATGGGGCAGCGATGGGATTTCGCCGAAGCTGGCCCTGCACGACAACCTATTCCGCGTCGACCAGCCTTCCAACAGCAACAGCGGCCTGGGGGTACCTGATGGCAAGTTGGTGAGCTGCTCGAATAACGTGGTGGTGTGGCTGGGCGAAGGCGACTTCCCCAATCCGCTGCCTGAAACGTTCGAAGGCCAGCCCTGCTTCACCATCACCACCGACCGGACGGTGTGGGACAGCGCCGTGCAGCAGTGGAAGCTCTATCATCCAGAGATGCAGGAATAACAAGCCAGAGGGGATTATATAACTTGTTCACCACGCAAACACACAGTCTGATCGCACCCTACGGTGGCAAACTGCACAGTCTGATCGTCCCTGCCGAAGCTGCGGATGCGATCAAAGCCCATGCCAGCCACCTTCCATCCGTACAAATCGATCCGCAAGCGGCGGGCGACCTGGAAATGCTTGCCAGCGGCGCATATTCGCCGCTAGACCGCTTTATGGACCGCGAAGATACCCGGCGCGTGCTTGCGGAAATGCGGCTCGCCAGCGGCGCATTCTTCCCCATGCCGGTGACCCTTGCAGTGGAGCCCCACCCCGATCTGCGGCTGGACAGCGAGGTTGCCCTGCGCGGCAGCGAGTTCGAGCTGCTGGGCGTGATGGCAATCGAAGCGGTATTTCCCTGCCAGCCTGAGACGGACCCGCACAGGCGGCCTGGCAGCGTCTGTATCTCCGGCAGCCTGAAGGTGCTCAAACAGTCCCAGCCCTATGCCTTCCGCGAGCTGCGGCTGTCACCTGAGCAGGTGCGTGCGCAGTTCGAAACGGCTGGGCGGCGAAACATCTTCGCCTGGGTGGCAAACAAACCCATTGGGGATATCGAGCGGCTGCTGCAAATCGCCGCTGCTGCTCCGGAGGGCGCACTGCTGCTCCAGATCCCCGCCGCGGTACGCAAACCCGGCGATTTTGAAGCTTTCAACCGGGTGCGGCGGTTCCAAACGCTGGTCGAGCAAAGCTCCGCGCCGGAGCGCGTGGTAACCACGCTGCTGCCCCAGGGGCAGCCTTCTGCCGGCCCACGCGAAACGATGATGCAGGCGTTGATCGCACGCAACTATGGCGCGAATCACCTGATTACGGCTGGCGAAACGCTCGCTGCCGCAGCGCAGGAAATGGGGGTAAGCATTGTTCCCCTGCCGGAAGCTGAACCAGGATTAGAAGATGATCTGCTGGCCCAACTGCGCCCGCCGCGCCACCAGCAGGGGGTATGCATCTGGTTTACCGGGCTGAGCGGCTCGGGCAAATCGACCACTGCCGAAATCGTCTCGTGGATGGTGATGGAGCATGGGCGACGGGTGACGGTGCTGGACGGCGACGTGGTGCGGACCCACCTCTCCAAAGGCCTGGGCTTTAGCAAAGAAGACCGCGATACCAACGTGCGCCGCATCGGTTTTGTCGCCTCCGAGCTGGTGCGCACTGGCGGGGTTGTGGTCTGCTCGGTGGTCAGCCCGTACCGGGCACCCCGCGACGAAGTGCGCGCCATGGTGGGCAGTGACCAGTTCGTGGAAGTGTTCGTGGATACGCCCCTGGAAGTGTGCGAGGCGCGCGATGTGAAAGGCATGTACGCCAAAGCCCGCAGCGGCGCGCTGAAAGGCTTTACCGGCATCGATGACCCTTACGAAGCGCCCGAGCACCCCGAAATCAAGCTCGACACCGTCCGCGGCACGCCGCAGGAAAACGCCGCCCGCATCATCGCCTGCCTAATCGAGCGCGGCTTTCTGCTGGACGGCAGCCACTCGCACCCTTCTGGATCAAAGCAGTACTGAGAGACCGCATAGATGCCCAAAGAAAACTTAGCCCGCTCAACCCTATCGGCCTTTGGCTGGCAGTACGCTTCTTTTATCGGCCAGGCGCTGATGCAGCTCCTCGTGCTGGCAGTGCAGGCCCGCCTGCTCACCGCCGAAGACTTTGGCGTGATGGGCCTTGCCATGATCTTTGTCGGTTTCGCAGCGCTGTTCTCGCAGATGGGTGTTGGCCCGGCGATTATTCAGCGCCCCGAGCTGACCGACCTGCACATCCGTGTGGGGTTCACGATCTCGGTGCTGCTCAGCCTGCTCTTCACCGTATTAATGATCGCGATTGCTCCGCTGGCCGCGCTGTTCGTCAAGAACCCGCAGGTAACCGGGGTGATGTACGCCGTGAGCCTGAACTTCTTGTTCGCGGGCTTTGGCGTGGTGGCCGAGTCGCTGCTCAAGCGCAACCTCAAGTTCAAGCGGCTGATGAAAGCCAACGTGATTTCCTACGCCATTGGCTACGCCGGGGTCGGGATTGTAATGGCGCTGATGGGCTTTGGCGTTATGGCGCTGGTAGGCGCGACGCTGGGACAAAGCCTGCTCAAGAGCGTGCTGCTGCTGGCCTATAACCCCCACCCGGTCAAACCTTCGCTGGCCCGCCTCGAAATGCGCGAGCTGATCTTCTTTGGCGGCGGCTTTACCCTGGCGCACTTCCTCAACTACAGCGCTAACCAGGGCGATTACTTTGTGGTCGGGCGCATGATGGGCTCGGAGGCGTTAGGCATCTATACCCGCGCGTACCAGCTGATGA
>JAEZBH010000108.1 GCA_023427285.1 Pseudomonadota bacterium | reverse complement strand
GCATCCCTGGCCTGATTTTGCAGGAAAGCCCGGCATACGTTTCTTGCGTGTGCCGGGCTTTGCCTACAGTGGCACTCAAAGCGCCGAGTGATCGTTAAATAGGGCGCTCATCCGTCGTTTTTCCGGCCCACACCTTCAACGTAGCGCTGCATGCCCTCCAGAAACGAGGGGTTGAGCATCAGCGCGCTGTTGGCCATGCGCTCCACATGGCGGGCGGTATCGCGTCCAACCTCGGCGGCCATTTCGATTGCGATTTTGGCCGCGCCCATCTGCTCGCTGTTCTGCCGGGCGAGGTGACGGGCAAAGTCCAGCGCATCCTGTGTGAAGGTATCATCGGGAAACACGTCATGCACCAGGCCCATGATGAGCGCGCGCTCTGCATCGGCGGGCTTGTTCGCCATGATGAGGTAACGCGCCCAGTGCGGGCCGCACAGGCGCGTGAGGCGGCTGACGCCGTTTGATGCCGGCAACACGCCGAACTTGCCTTCGGGGAAGGAGAAGCTGGCGGACTTCGCTGCCAGCCGGAAATCGCAGGATAACGCGAGTTCCAGCCCGCCGCCCACGCATGTGGCGTGAATGGCGGCAACGATGGGCTTCTCGACATGCTCCATCTCGTCATAGATGCGCTGCATGCCGTGCAGGCCGCGCCGGTGGTTCTCCCGAATGGCGGAGGGCGTGCGGTACTGCGGGGGCGGGCTTTTGCCGTCCCCCTTCAGGTCTGCGCCTGCGCTAAAGAAGCGGCCCGTCGCGCGCACCAGCATGACCTTAAGCTCCGGTGTATCGCGGAAGCGGTGCAGCGCCTCCTCGAACAGGGCCATGGTCTGCCCGGACAGGGCGTTCAGCTTGTCAGGCCGGTTCAGGGTGGCAATCAGAATGCCATCCTGCTCCTCCGTCAGCAGATGAGGCGCTTCGCTCATCAATATTCTCCTTATGCCCGCGTGCGCGGCAGGCCGAGATTGCGCTCGGCGATCATGCTGCGGTGAACTTCGCTCGTGCCGCCGTAAATCGTAGTGGCCTGAGCGTGGCGGTAGCTCTGGTTTACAAGAGCGGCTGCGCCTTCCCGCTTCGAAAGCGAGAGCGGTGCCGTCAGGTCCAGCAGGTCGCGTGCGTCAGCTAGGAACTTTTCGGACGAGAACATCTTGGCCATCGGCCCATAGGCGAGGTTCGGTTTCTTCTCCACCCGCGACCAGACCGCGCGGAAGGTCAGCATGTCCGAGATCATGATGTGCGCCTTGGCCTGCGCCAGACGCTTTTGCGCCTGAGAAGTGCGGATGAGGGGCACGCCGTCTTCCATGATCTCTTCGCAAAGCTGCTCGGCGGCATGGAGCGAATGGCGCATGGACTTGGAGAAGCCGCCGCCGTGCTCAAGCTCAAGGCCGACGCTCATGGTCTTGACGCCGCCGTCTACGTCGCCGAGGCGGTAGCTGTCGGGGATGCGCACGCCGTCATAGAAGGTGATGTTGGTGCGTTCGTCCTGAAAGGTGTAAACCGGCTGGATCGTCACGCCCTCGGCCTTCAGCGGCACGATGAACTTGGTCAGCCCCTTGTGCTTGGGCACATCCGGGTTGGTGCGGGTGAGCATCAGCACATAATGGGCAAGGTTGGCACCGCTGGTGAACATTTTGGTGCCATCGATGCGCCAGCCGTCGCCATCGCGCGTGGCCTTACATTGGGCGGCGAACACGTCAGAACCCGAACCCGGCTCGGAATAGCCAAGGCTGGCAATGGCCTCTCCAGACTTGATGCGGCTCAGCACTTCGGCCTTCAGCTCATCACTGCCGAAGCGCTCGATCATCAGGCCAACCATCTCGGCAACGTTGGCTGCCGGGTTGTTGTAGCCGTTGCGCTCAAACGCTTCCATGGCGGCATTGCGCGCATAGGGGCCGACAGGGCGGCCACCCAGAGCCGTGGTGCCGAGGAAGAGCAGGCCGTTGTCGGCCAGCATCTTGTGCAATTCCGGAACCCAGCCTTCCCAGCTGTAGTGGAACCTGGCCCGCATTTCCGGGGTGACGTTTTTGGCGAAGAAATCGTCGATCTCGGCCATCATGGCCCGTGCTTCATCGCCAATGTCGAATTCGATCGGAACCTCGCCGGGCTCCGGCAAGGCGACGGTTTCGTTGCCGTAAAGGCGGCGGCCCGCTTCTTCCAGCAGGCGCTGGGGATCGCCCAGCACGAGCGGCCAAGCCTTGGCGTGCAGATTGTAGAGGTAAATGTCGTATTCGGTGGTCAGGCCATAGCCGCCGAAGGTGTGCAGCGCCTGCGCTGTTGCTTTGGCCGCGGTGTTGGTATTCCACCATGCGGCGAGCGATACGGTGGCAGCAGCGTCCGCTTCCCCGTCGGCAATATCGCGAATAGCTTTCCAGACGAGGAACTTTCCGCCATCCACATCGCAGATCAGGTCCGCAAGCGGGTGGGAAATGGCTTGGTATGCCCCGATGAGCTGTCCGAACTGCGCGCGCTCGCAGGCATAGGCGGCGGCAAGGCGCACAGCCTCGCGCGAGAGGCCCGAGAGCGCCGCGCCGATCAACAGCTTCCATTCTTCAACGGCCGCATCGAACACATCGGTTGCGCTCGTGCCCTGCGCCAGTTCGGTCAGCTCTGCCGCGCCAAGATCGATTTCGGCAAGCGGCGTTCCGGCAAGGTTTTCCTCGCCGCCGCGTGCGGATGGAGGAATGGTTGCCATAACCACGGCATTGCCGCGGCGGCAGACGACCGCCTCGGCCACAGCGCCTCCGGCAACCCACTGGACCGGCTGGCGCGTGATGTCATGGAACGCCAGCGTCACGACAGTCTCGCCGAGCAGGGCCCGCTCAAGCAGCGCATCGGCGCTGCCAAGCTGGCCGAGCAGGCGTGCCGTCACCAACGTCTCCGCAAGCGGCCCGGAGACAAGAGTTCGACCCGCTTCTTCCATCAGCATGGCAGCGTCGATCAGCCCGAGCCCGAGACCGCCCGCTGCCTCCGGCACGCGGATCGAGAAAGCGCCAAGCTCGCCCAGTCCCTTCCAGAGCGCGGGGTCGAAGCCAGAAGGCCGGGCTGCGCGAACACGCGCCATGCTGCTGTGATCGTTCAGAAAGCGCGCGAACATATCGCGCATCATTTCTTGATCGTCGGTCAGGTCGAAATTCATGCGCAGGGCACTCCGTTCCAATTTATGCCTTGCGGCGCATCATCACGCTGAGGTCGACCTGACCTGTGGCCACACCGCCCATCAAGCCGCCGTCGCCAGGAAGAACGACGCCGTTCACGATGGATGCGAGCGCGCTGTTCACAAGCACAAGGCCGCCCGCCTGCTCTTCAGCCGTGGAATACCGGCCCATCGGCTGTGTTGCGGCCTGGATGACTTCCTTGCCGGAGGCGGCTTCGAACTCGGCCATCATCGGCGTTTGGGTTGGTGAGGGCAGGGTGCAGTTGATGCGGATGCCCTTTTTGATCAGGTGCGCACCCATGAACTGGGTCCATACGATGACGTTTTCCTTGGAGAAGGAATATCCCTCCGCCACCGTTTCCGGGTTCGACTCGCACCACTTGACGGCGGCGTCGAAGCCTTTCGTGGTGATGAATTCCATATTGGTCGGAATACGGCGGCTCCATCCAAGCCCGCCGGTCGAGGCGATGCTGGCAATTGCGCCGCCCTCGCTCATCAATGGCAGCACCTGCTCGGTCAGGTGGCGGGTGCCGATGAAATTGACCTTCATCACGTCCATTGCAGGGAAGGACTGCGGCAGGCCCGCGCAATTGAAGAGCGCGTCCACTTTTCCGCCAATGGCGGCAACGCCAGCCTCGATCGATGCCGGATCGCGCAGGTCAACCGTGTTGAAGGAAGCCAGTGGCAGGTTGCAGGTCTTGTAGTCGAGACCATGAACTTCCGCGCCCAGAGCGAGCAGCAGCTTTGCTGTGGCCTCGCCCATGCCGGAAAAGCAGCCGCTGACGATGACGCGTTTGCCCGCGTACCCGAGAATATTTTCCACGATTGTCCTCCCCCTTTATCAGGCCGATTTAGCTGTTCTTTTGCGGCGGCCAGGATACAGTGCCGTCGTCTTCTTCAACGAAGATAATCCGCTCCGGACAGGCCCTTGAGCCGTTTCTGGC
>JAEZBH010000103.1 GCA_023427285.1 Pseudomonadota bacterium | reverse complement strand
ATCATGCTCATAGTCATCACGTCGCAGCGGGGCAGCGGCTCGGAGAACATATCCACCGTCACCGCCTTCACCCGGCCTGCAAAACCGGACTCCTCGATCTTCCGCTGGGCGTGCGGCGTCACGACATCAATGTCCGCCGTCAGGGCTTCAAGCTGCGGAAACCGCTCGGCCACGGTCAGCGCCAGCAGCCCGAGCGCGCCGCCAACGTCACACAGGCGGGTGTATCGGCTAAAATCGTACTGTTCCGCCAGAGCCGCAAAACGGCTGCGGGAGATACCGCTCATGCCCTCAAGGAACAGACCCATGCGCTCAGGGTCCGCGTAGAGCGATTCGAACAACGGCTTGCCGACCGTCGCAATCTCGTTCTGAGCCTTGCCGGTGCGCAGTCCCTCGCTGAGGCGCCCCCAAAACGGATACAGCCGCTCGTTCGACATCAGCAGGAAGCCGCCAATGTAATCGGGACTGTTTGTGGTGAGATACCGGGCGCTGGCGGCCGTGTTCCGGTACAGCGCCGAAGGGCCATTGCCCTGCCGCTCCAGTATGCCAAGCGCCGCCAGCGCGTCGAAGAAATCCGGATTGGCGCGCGGGTGCAGGTTCAGCTCAGAGCACAGCGCCTCGCCGGTCAGCGCTCGATCCGCCAGTGTCGTGAACAGATCAATCTCGACTGCCGACAGCAGCGTCTTGGCAGGCATGAAGCCCAGCCCGATCTGCATGATATGATCTGGCGTCGGCGCTGGAGCCTGCTCTGCGCCCTCAGTCTCGAATGATAAAATCTCTGCCATTTCCCCCTCCCGCACCTTGCCTTGGGACGAGAAAATGACTCAAAAGGACTAGATGTGCAATGGGGCGCGAGGGACCTCGTAGTCGTAGATACGAAGCCCGAAACCCGCTTAGAACTTCACGTTCATCGCAAGGCCGCCGCCCTTTGTGTCGCCCCAAGGGAACAGCTGCACGTTCTCATTCATCTTGTTGCTGAACACGAACGCCGTTGCGGTGCCAAGCGCCGCCCCTGCCACCACGTCGTACCAGTGATGGTGATCGCTCTCGATGCGCGCAACGCCCACGGTTGCGGCAACGGCATAGGCGGGCAGGCCATACTGCCAGCCGTAGCGCTGGTGAATGAACCCGGCAGAGGCGAAGGAGATGCTGGTGTGGCCGGAGGGGAAGCTGTCATCCCCCTTCCCGTTGGGCCGGTGCTCGGGGAAGGTTTCCTTCAGCAACCAGGTCGCGCCTGCGGTGAAGCCAACGCTGTAGCCAGCCTGCAAAACGCCGTTCCAGTCTTCCTGCACGGCGGCAGCGCCAAAGGCGGTCGCCACCAGCCCGGCCCGGCCCACGTCCGCAATGGTGGTCCAGGTTCCGGCCATGGCAGGCTGCGCCGACAGCGCGGTTGCCAGAGTAAGGGCGCAGACGAGGGTCTTGCTGCGTGCCATGCGAAATCGCTCCCTGTTTTTGTTCGTTAGCTGGCGGTGTGCCCGCCGCGCTCTTTAAAGGCTGATGGGCTCGAGCACACCGTTATGCAACAGCACAACCCGGTCCATCCGGCGCGCCAGATCGCGGTTGTGGGTTGCAATCACCGCCGAGGAGCCCTTGGCCCGCACCAGATGCAGAAATGTCTCCAGCACGGTCTGGCCGGTTTCCTCATCAAGATTTCCGGTCGGCTCATCCGCCAGCACCAGCACCGGCTCGTTGGCCAGCGCACGGGCAACCGCCACGCGCTGCTGCTCACCGCCGGAAAGCTGGGCGGGCTGATGGGTCAGGCGCTGGCCCAGCCCCAACTCGGTCAGCAACTCGGTGGCGCGGGCTTCGGCCTCGCGGCGGCTGCGCCCGAAGATGAGCTGCGGCAGCACCACGTTCTCCAGCGCCGTGAAGTCCGGCAGCAGGTGGTGGAACTGATAAACGAAACCCAGCTTCTCGCGGCGGAAGTCGGTGCGCTGGCCGCTCTTGAGGCTGGCGCACTCGGTCCCGTCAATGCGGATGCTGCCCTGAAACCCGCCTTCCAGAAGGCCGACGGCTTGCAGGAACGTGGACTTGCCCGCGCCCGAGGCTCCGAGCAAGGCCACGATCTCGCCGCGCTTCACCTCAAGGTTCACGTCCTTGAGCACATGAATGACGGCATCGCCCTGGCGGAAGTTGCGGGAGAGGTGCTGAACGCCCAACACCACGTCATTTGCCCCGTTACTCATAGCGCAGCACCTGTACCGGGTCCGTATTGGCGGCGCGCCATGACGGATAGAGCGTTGCCAGCACGGTCAGCACCAGCGAGATACCAACGGTTGCCAGCACTTCGGCAGGCTCAACCTTCGAGGGCATGTCCGAGAGGAACCGCACTTCCGGGTTCCACAGCGCTATGCCGAACAGCGCGCTTGCGCCCTGCACGATCTCGGTGCGGAAAGCCAGCAGCAGGAAGCCAAGGCCCAGCCCCGCCAGCGTGCCGAGCGCGCCGATGGACGTGCCTGCCAGAATGAACACCCGCATCACCGAGGCGCGGCTTGCGCCCATGGTGCGCAGAATGGCGATGTCCTTGCTCTTGGCGCGCACCAGCATGATGAGGCTGGAGACGATGTTAAACACGGCAACGACGATGATGATGGAGAGAATCCAGAACATCACCACCCGCTCCACCTCCAGCGCCTCGAACAGCGAGCGGTTGAGCGAGCGCCAGTCAACAATCGCGCCATACGGCTGCACGACCGGCGTCAGCGCATTGATGGTCGCATCAATCTTGTCCGGATCGTTCACCACCACTTCGAGGCCACTGACGGAGTTGCCCATGCGGAAGTAGTTCTGGGCCGTCTCCATCGGCATGAGGATGAAGGCGTTGTCGTAGTCGAACACGCCCACCTCGAAGATGGCCGCGACCCGGTAGCTGGCAATGCGCGGCGTCACGCCAAAGGGCGTCACCTGCCCCTCGGGCGAGATGAGCGAGATGTTATCCCCCACCCGCGCCAGCAGTTGCCCCGCCAGCTTGGAGCCGATGGCGATGACCGGCTCTCCGTCCTTGAAGTCGTCCAGCGAGCCCTCGACGATGTTCTTTGCGACCATCGGATGATTGCGAACATCGGAGGGCACCTGGCCCCGCACGATGACGCCCGCCGACAGGTTGCGGCGGGACGCCATCAGTTGCTGCTGGATCAGCGGCGTGACCAGTTTCACGCCCGGCGCCTGCTCGGTCAGCTTGCGCAGGCGCTCCCACTCATCCAGCCGTCCGTCATAGCCCTGCACCAGCATATGACCGTTGACGCCCAGAATCCGGTCGAGCAACTCGCCCCGGAACCCGTTCATCACCGACATGACGGCGATGAGGGCGGCAACGCCGATCGCAATGCCGATCAGCGAGATCATCGAGACGATGAAGATGAACCCCTCGCCCTTGATCGGGCGCAGGTAGCGCGTCGCGATCATCCGCTCATAGCTGGAGAGCATAAGGCGCGCCCCTTAGCCGAGCAGCTTGTTCAGCAGGGCCTCGACGGTCATCTCCTCACGGTTGCCGGTCTTGCGGTCCTTGACCTCGACCACGCCCTTCTCGATGCCCTTCGGGCCAACGATCACCTGCGTCGGAATGCCGATCAGGTCCATGGTGGCGAACTTGGCGCCGCCGCGCTCGTCGCGGTCGTCGTAGAGAACCTCAACGCCTGCGTTGCTGAGCTTGGCGTACAGGTCCTCGGCGGCCTTGGTGCAGCCATCGTGGTCCACGCGCATGTTGATGAGGCCGACCTTGTAGGGAGCCACTTCCTCCGGCCAGATGATGCCGTTCTCATCGTGGCTGGCCTCGATGATGCCGCCGACGATGCGCGACACGCCGATGCCGTAAGAGCCCATTTCCGGGTACATCGGCTTGCCGTCCGGACCCTGCACCTGACAGCCCATGGACTCGGTGTACTTGGTGCCGAAGTAGAAGATGTGACCCACCTCGATGCCACGGCGCTGGCGCAGCTTGTCAGCGGGAACCGGGCAGTTGGAGACCTTTTCGTGCTCCTCGCTCTCCATCGCGTAGATGGATTGCAGACGATCGACGATCTCGGAGCCCGGCTGGGCCTCAGCCAGTTCTGCCAGCGTAATGTCCTCAACGGCTGCGTCGTAGAACAGCTCGCTCTCGCCGGTGTCGGCCAGAATGTGGAACTCGTGGGACAGGTTGCCGCCGATCGGACCCGTCGGCGCGCGAACCGGCACCGCCACCATGCCGAGGCGGGCAAAGGTGCGCAGGTAGGCGACGAACATGGCGTCGTAGGAACGCTTGGCGCTCTCGGCATCCACGTCGAACGAG
>JAEZBH010000060.1 GCA_023427285.1 Pseudomonadota bacterium | reverse complement strand
ACCCTGAAGGGCGTCGCCAAGGCTCTGCGCCGCAGCGAGGAGAGCGTGCAGGCCCGCGCCAAGGAACTGGGCCTCACCATCAGCAAGGTGCGTTGAGCCTCCGTGCCGTTCTCCGCAGGCCGCAATTGACTTTCCTACGCAGGCCCGTATAAGGCCCGTTCGCTCCGATGGACCCGCACCCTCAGTGAAGCGGCGTCCGCATTGGCCGGTTTTCGGGCCAGTGGCGTGTTCTGAGGACCTGAGTAAACAAAAGAACGATTGGAAGGATTGTCATGACCAAGCGTCTGACTTCGAAATTCAAGCTTGACCGCCGTCTTGGCGAAAACATCTGGGGCCGTCCGAAGTCCCCGGTGAACAAGCGTTCCTACGGTCCGGGCCAGCACGGCCAGCGCCGCAAGGGCAAGCCGTCTGACTTCGGCATTCAGCTGCGCGCAAAGCAGAAGCTGAAGGGCTACTACGGCAACATCACCGAGAAGCAGTTCCGCAAGGTGTACGCTGAAGCCGTCCGCGTTCAGGGCGATACCGGTCAGAACCTGATCGGTCTGCTCGAGAGCCGTCTGGACGCCGTTGTATACCGCGCCAAGTTCGCTCCGACCCCGTTTGCTGCTCGTCAGATCGTGAACCACGGTCACGTGCTGGTGAACGGCCGCCGCCTGAACATCGCTTCGGCTCGCGTTCGCGTCGGCGACGTCGTCGAGCTGCGTCAGCGCGCCAAGGAAATGGCAGTGGTTCTGGAATCGCTGGCTTCGGCTGAGCGTGACGTTCCTGACTACCTGCAGAACGACGGCCCGTCGAAGGTCACCTTCGTCCGCATCCCGACGCTGGACGAAGTGCCGTACCCGGTCCGCATGGAACCGAACCTGGTCGTCGAGTTCTACTCGCGCTAAAAGCAACTTTCGAGCAGGGTGGCACACCCTGCGATTAAGAAAGTGCGACCAGCCAAAGGCTTCTTCGCCTTTCCGGCAAGAAGTACGGACAACGCCCGCGATTGCAAATCGCGGGCGTTCCTGTTTTTGTAGGCCCCATGAGACAGTCAGAAAAACTCGCCCTTCAGGCAACCGAAGCCTTCAATTCCGGCAAGGTTGCAGAGGCGGTCACCCTGTTCCAGAACGTGCTGCGTCTGGACCCGAAAGACCGTCGTGCCCTCAACTTCCTGTCGCACTACGCCCTTCAGAGCGGCCAGTTCGATGCTGCCATCCAGTTCCTGGCCGATCTGATCAAGGCCGAACCGGCAAACAGCAACGCCCGCCGTATGCTGGGCGAGGCGCTTGAGATGAAGAACCTGCCGGAGCAGGCTGAAAAGCTCTACCGCGATGCGCTGGTGGCAGACCCGGCCAACCTCATGGCGGCGATCTACCTTGCCATTCTGCTGGCCCGCCAAGGCAAGCAGGACAAGGCGGCGCAGATCATCTCGCTCGCCTTCCAGCAGGACCCGACCTTCATCGAATACGGCTATGCGCCGGAGGTTTTCCCCGCCGCCGCCCAGCGCGTGCGCGATGCGGACCTCTTACTGCGCGCTCACCTGAACGCCCAGCACAAGCAAGCGGCTGAAGGCTCGGAGCGGATTGCAAACGCCATCTGGCCGCAGATCCCGCTGGAGCGGTTCGAATACACCACCCCCGGCCAGCAGCCGTGGCTGTTCTATCTGCCGGACATGCCTGCATCAGCAGTGCATGACGCCGCAACCATTCCCGGCCTTGCAGACTTTGCCGCCAGCGCCGAGGCTATTCGCGCCGAAGCGGCAGCAAGCATCGACCTTGAGGCAGACGGCGAGCCCGGCGCACCGGGCCTGCCCGCCGTCATGGCGAGCAGCGCCATCCGTTCGGTGTTCCTCTACCGCAACGGCGAACGTCAGGAAGCACTCGACACCCTGCCCGCCCTTGAGGCGGCATTGGCGAATCTCAATCTCGGCAAGGCTGGTGATGGCCCGGCAGACGTGCGCCTGCTCATCCTCGCCCCCGGCGCGGAGCGTCAGCTGGTGTTCGGCCAGTCCAACGCCCACCTGACCATTCAGCTGCCGCTGGTGGCGGGCGAAGGCGACGCTGGCGTGGAACTGGAAGGCTCCCTGCACGGCTGGTCCGTCGGCCAGCCTTTGGTGTTCGACGACACCTTCGAGCACAAGCTGGTCAATCGCGGCGAAGCGCCGGTCATGGTTCTGCACACGCAAGTCTATCACCCAGACCTGAGCGCGGATGACGTCACCGCCATCGAGGCCAGCTTCAACGCCCGCCGCGACTGGCTGGCGGCCCGCTCCCTCGACTGAGCCCTGCCCCAATACCCTCACCCGCACAGGTGAGACACCATGTCAAAATGTTCGGCGCCCTGTTTACAACCGGGCGTCGAACATATATGCCGATCCTTAACTAGGAACGCAGCATGACATTCGTGACGACCATTTCTGCACCGACGGTCCCGGCCATCAAAGCCGGTCGCACCGCCATTGGTCGCGCTCAGCTGCTTCGACTTATGCGCCCTTAGGCGCCAGTCTGCCGGCCTGTCTTGGTCTTGGCGGCGCCTAAGGGGTTTTAAGGCGCAGCATGAAACTTGAGTTTTGACCAGAGACGAGACCCGACATGACCGGTACCACTGTAAAGATTTTCGATACCACCTTGCGTGATGGCGAGCAGTCCCCCGGCTGCTCCATGAACTTGCAAGAAAAGTTGCGCGTTGCCGCCCAGCTGGAAGCCTTGGGCGTGGACGTCATCGAGGCGGGCTTTGCCATCGCCTCCGAAGGCGACTTCGAGGCCGTCAGCGAAGTGGCCCGCCAGTGCCAGCGCGCCACCGTGATGAGCCTGTCGCGCGCAGCCTTGGGCGACATCGACCGCGCCTGGGCCGCCGTAAAGCACGCCCGCGATCCGGGCATCCACACCTTCATCGCCACCTCCCCGCTGCACATGCGCGTGAAGTTGCGCATGGAGCCGGAAGAGGTGCTGGAAGCCATCCGAAAATCGGTCAGCCATGCCCGCAATCTGGCCCCGAACGTCGAGTGGTCGGCTGAAGACGCCACCCGCTCCGACATCGACTTCCTGGCCCGTGCCGTCGAGACCGCGATCAACGCCGGCGCCACCACCATCAACCTGCCGGACACGGTGGGCTACGCCACGCCCGAGACCTACAGCGCCATGTTCCGCGCGATCATCGAGCGCGTGCCGAACAGCGACAAGGCGATCTTCTCGACCCACTGCCACAACGACTTGGGTCTGGCCGTCGCCAACTCGCTGGCTGGCGTTCAGGGCGGTGCGCGTCAGGTGGAATGCACCATCAACGGCATCGGTGAGCGTGCAGGCAACGCCGCTCTGGAAGAGATCGTGATGGCGCTGCGCACCCGCAACGACGTCATGCCCTACACCACCAACATCGTGACGACCGAAATCACCCGCGCCTCGCGCCTGATCTCGGCCATCACCGGCTTCTCCGTGCAGCCGAACAAGGCGATCGTTGGTGCCAATGCCTTCGCGCATGAAAGCGGCATCCATCAGGACGGCGTCCTGAAGGACAAGCAGACCTACGAGATCATGACGCCTGAGTCGGTTGGCCTGACCGCCAACAATCTGGTGATGGGCAAGCACTCTGGCCGCGCCGCCTTCCGCGAGAAGCTGGACCAGTTGGGCTACACCCTGTCGGACAACGAGTTCCAGGACGCCTTCAAGCGCTTCAAGGCGCTGGCTGACGCCAAGAAGCACGTTTACGACGAGGACATCATCGCCCTGGTCGATGATGAAACCCTGCGCGCGCATGACCGCATTCAGGTTTCGGAAGTTGAAATCTACTGCGGCTCCAACGGCCAGCGCGCCATCGTGACCTTGAATGTGGATGGCGAGGAAAAGATCGCCGCCTCCAAGGGCAACGGCCCGGTTGACGCGTTGTTCAACGCGATCCGCCAGCTGGTCCCGCACGAAGACGCAACGCTGAAGCTGTATCAGGTCCACGCGGTCACGCAGGGCACCGATGCGCAGGCTGAAGTCACCGTGCGTTTGGAAGAGAATGGCCGCACCACGCAGGGTCAGGGAGCCGACGCCGACACCATGGTCGCCAGCGCCCGCGCCTACGTCAATGCGTTGAACAAGCTGGTGCTGAAGCGCACCAAGCATGAGGTTGACCCGAGCGAGGGCGTGCGCAACCGCGCCTGACCCGCGCTCCAAACCGGAGATGAACCGTGACGGTTGAGGACGAACGCCAACTCGCTGGCCTGAAGCGCTCGGGAGCCTTGGTGCGTGACATTCTGCGCACCATGCTGAACGAGGCGAAGCCCGGCGTGACCGGCCTCGAACTTGATCGCATGGCGCAGGAAATGATGGATCGCGCCGGGGCCCGCTCGGCCCCGCGCGCGGCCTACAACTTCCCCGGCGCGACCTGCATCTCCATCGAGGGCGTTGCCGCCCACGGCATTCCCGACGAGCGCCCCTTGCGCGAGGGCATGCTCATCAACATCGACGTCTCGCTCGATCTCGACGGCTACTGGACCGACAGCGGCGCATCCATGGTCGTCGGCGGCAAGGGCACGGCCGAGCAGAACAAGCTGCTCGAGACCACCAAGCGCGCCATGACCAAGGGCATCTACGCCGCCAAGGCCGGCCAGCCCATCAACGAGATCGGCCGCCGTGTGGAGGCCGAAGCCAAGGCCGGCGGCTTCAAGGTGTGCAGCACGCTCACCGGCCACGGCGTTGGCAGCCACATCCACGAAGAGCCCACCGTCTGGAACCACTACGTCCGCAGCGCCCGTGAAAAGCTGAAGGAAGGCCTCGTCATCACCGTCGAGCCGTTCCTGACCACCGGCAACGCCAAGATCGTGGAAGCGGACGACGGCTGGTCGCTCTACCCCGCCGACATGGCCCCCATGGCCCAGTTCGAGCACACCATCGTCGTCACCCGCGGCGCGCCGATCATTCTGACGGCGTGATTGCTTGATCTTTTTGCGAGGGGCTCGCCTGACTGCCCAGCGGCAGTGCATTCATTTCAGAATTTAATCCAGCGTGTTCCGAGCTTTCACTGGACACGTGGCCCTTTCAAACGAATGGGGGTGTGGGGGTTATAGACCCCCACGATAAAGCCACTTTAATCCCGAAAAACCAATTAACGCTTCAAGCGAAACAGTTCGTGATTGCGTCCGCCGCGTTCGATCACCTTGTCGAACACGAAACCCAGCTTCTCGATCACGTGGCGTGCCGGTTTGTCGCCCTCTGATACGGTGCTGACGATCGGCAGGGTAATGTCGGCAATCAGTTTGAAGTACAGCACGGCGCGGGCCATTTCAGTGGCATAGCCCTGCCCCCAGTGCGGGGCGCAAACCGCGTAGCGCAGCTCAAAGCACGGCTCGCCGTCGATGTTCTCCGGCTTCAGGCCGCAGTAGCCGATGAACGTCTCGGTATAATCCAGCTCGAACACCCACGGGCCAACGCCCTTGGTCTCCCAGCTGTCCATCGAGCGCACGATCATGTCGGCGGTTTCTTCCTCGCTCCACGGCTTGCCCGTCGGCGCAAGCGTGCGCATCACAACCGGATCGCGGTGCAACAGACGAAGACTGTCGAAATCACTGAGACTGATAGGATGGGCGGTCAGCCGCACCGTCTTGAGCTGGGGTGGCGTAAGCTCGACACGTCGCTGTTCGCTCGGCTCTAACATCGTGATTTCATTCATTCCAATTATTACAAGGATCGCTTGTACAGCGAGGCGCAGCCTCTCTGATCGGTGAGCCCTGCTTATAACGCCCTTGGCGGAAAATGCACCCATGACGGCCTCGGTCCGGCCACGGCTCGCCTCCCCTGATCGCATGGCTTTCATTTCGCAGGCCACACGAAAAAGGGCGAGCCTCGCCGTAGCGAAGCCCGCCCATTTCATCAAACGACACCAAGGTTTAGTTTGCGATGGTGTTCTCGTTTCGCGTCTTCCAGAGCGAGTAGCCGACGCCCGCCGCCAGAATGGCGAAGGTGATGCCCAGCGACACGCTCGGCGGCACCTTGCCGCCCGGCAGGTCGATCAGATCCGCAATGAAGATCTTGGAGCCGATGAACACCAGCAGCACGCTCAGCGCATATTTCAGGTAGTGGAAGCGGTGAACCAGCGCCGCCAGCGCGAAATACAGCGCGCGCAAGCCCAGCACAGCAAAGATGTTCGACGTGTACACGATGAACGGATCGGTGGTGATGGCGAAAATCGCCGGCACCGAGTCCACCGCAAAGATCACGTCCGCGAATTCCACCATCAGCAGCGTCAGCATCAGCGGCGTCATGAACAGCATCGCCTTGCCGGTTTCGGGGTCCTGCTGGCGCACCCAGAACTTGTCGCCGTGCAGCTGGTCCGTCACCCGCAAGTGGCGGCGGAAGAACTTCAGCAGCCTCGAATCCCCCACCGAGAAGTCTTCCTCGGCGGACATCCACATCTTGATGCCGGTGAAGATCAGGAACGCCGCGAAGACGTACAGCACCCAGCTGAATTCAGTCACGAGCGCCGCGCCCGCGCCGATCATGATGCCGCGCAGCACGATGACGCCCAGAATGCCCCAGAACAGCACCCGATGCTGATACAGGCGCGGAATGGCGAAGTAGCTGAAGATCATGGCGATGACGAACACGTTGTCCATCGCCAGGCTTTTCTCGACGACAAAGCCGGTCACATAGGCGGCACCGGCCTCAGGGCCCATTTGCCACCAGACCCAGCCGCCGAACGCAAGACCAAGGGTAATATAAAATGCGGAGAGCTTCAGGCTCTCCTTCACGCCGATCTCGTGCTGGTCCTTGTGAACGATGCCGAGATCAACGGCGAGCAATACGATAACGATGCCAAGGAACGTCAGCCACATCCAGATGGGCGTTCCCAGCCAGAGGTTCCCCAGCACCCCTGCAAACAACTCGGGCATGTGCCTCTCCAATCAGAGTTTCTCTGCGAGGCGCGCGATGAAATAGAATGGTGGGGGCAAAAACCCGGACCCGGCATCGAGCGCACTCGATGCGGTCCGACATCACGTATGGCTTTGCGCCACACGCCAGAGGGGCCCGGCCCGCATGTGCGCAAAATTGGTGCAGAGGTGACGAAAGGTCAAGGGGCCGACGCGGAGAAACTGGATCGAGACAGCGCCGCCTTGCAGATTTGTTCCTTTTATGTTCTATTTCGTCCATGACCCAGACCCGTGGACGTGCAGCGACGAACAACCGGGCCAGCAGCCGCTTCAACCTGCCTGACCGGGAGGCGGATGGCGACTGGCTGGACGCCGAAGGTGTGACAGACGAACTGCCGCCGCTCGCCACCACCGTCACCCTTGAAACACCGCGCACCATCCTCACCCGCAACCAGAGCCCGGACCTGCCGTTCGATCGCTCGGTGAACGCGTACCGGGGATGCGAGCATGGGTGCATCTACTGCTACGCCCGGCCCACCCATGCCTACATGGACCTCTCGCCGGGGCTGGACTTTGAGACGAAGCTGTTCGCCAAGCCGGACGCCGCCGTCCTCTTGGAGAAGGAGCTGGGCAAGCGCGGCTACAC
>JAEZBH010000026.1 GCA_023427285.1 Pseudomonadota bacterium | reverse complement strand
GTATCGCCCGGCACGCCGCCGGGCACGAAAACGGGCTTGGGTGCGCCGGGATTGGGCGCAACGCCATCGCCCTGCGCGCCCAGATGGGTCACGGTCAATTGCGTGGTGGTTGAAGTGGTCACGGGCGTCTTTCCGCAGCGATCAAAAACTCAACATTGCCTTCCGGCCCGGTGATGGGGCTTTGGGTGATGCCCACCACATGCCAGCCGGGCTGCTCGTTCATCCACGCCTCGATATCGGCGCAGACTTCTGCGTGCAGTTCGGGATCACGAACCACGCCGCCCTTGCCCACCCGCTCCTTGCCCACCTCGAACTGAGGCTTGATGAGCGCGGCCAGTCGGCCACTCGGCGTGGTCAGCGCCATGGCGGCGGGCAGCACGGTCTTCAGGCTGATGAAGCTGGCGTCGCACACCACAAGGTCGATGGGCTCGGGGATGATCTCAGAGGTCAGATGGCGCGCGTTGGTCTTCTCCAGAACCACCACCCGCTCGTCCTGCCGTAGCTTCCACGCCAACTGGCCGTGACCCACGTCAACCGCATAGACCTTCGCCGCGCCGCGCGTCAGCGCCACATCGGTAAAGCCGCCGGTGGATGCGCCCACGTCGATCACCACGGCGCCCGTGATGTCCCAACCGAAATGGCTGAGCGCATGGTCCAGCTTGAGGCCGCCCCGGCTCACCCACGGATGATCGCGGCCCCGCACCTCAAGCGCGGTGTCTTCGGTGATGGTATCGCCCGCCTTGCCGATCTTGCGCTCACCGGCAAAAACAACGCCCGCCATAATAAGCGCTTGAGCGCGGGACCGGCTTTCCACCAACCCGCGCTCAACCAACGCCTGATCTACACGTATTTTCCGGCTCACGCCCCAACTCTCACGCGGTTGCCGTTGCCTGCGAATTATGGCGCAGGGCCGACAGGGCAGCTTCGGCGATGTGCGGCGCGTTCAAGTGCGCCTCGTCGTACATCTTCTCGGGCTTGTCCTGATCCTGATAGATGTCGGGCAGGCGCAGAGTGCGCACTTTGAGGCCCGCATCGATGAAGCCCTCATCTGACAGCCAGGTCAGCACGTGCGCGCCAAAGCCGCCGACGGCCCCCTCTTCCACCGTGACGAGCACTTCATGGTTCAGCGCCAGCTTGCGGATCAGCTCCACGTCCAGCGGCTTGGCGAAGCGCATGTCCGCAACCGTGGCCGAAAGCCCCTTGGCGGCCAGATCGTCCGCCGCCTTCAGCGCCTCGCCAAGGCGGGTGCCGAGCGAGAGGATCGCAACCTTGGTGCCTTCGCGGACAATGCGGCCCTTGCCGATTTCGAGGCGCTGCGGCACCTCCGGCAGCGCCACGCCCGTGCCCTCGCCGCGCGGATAGCGGCAAGCGATCGGGCCGTCGTCGTAGAGCGCCATGGTGTGAACCATGTGAACCAGTTCGGCCTCGTCCGCAGCTGCCATCACCACCATGTTCGGCAGGGTGGCAAGGTAGGTGATATCGAACGAACCGGCGTGGGTTGCACCGTCCGCCCCCACCAGACCGGCACGGTCGATGGCGAAGCGAACCGGCAGGTTCTGCAACGCCACGTCATGCACCACCTGATCGTAGGCGCGTTGCAGGAACGTGGAATAGATCGCGGCAAACGGGCGGTAGCCCTGCGCTGCCATGCCCGCGGCGAACGTGACCGCGTGCTGCTCGGCGATGCCGACGTCGAAGGTGCGATCGGGGAACGCCTTGCCGAAGGTGTCCAGCCCGGTGCCGGACGGCATGGCGGCGGTAATCGCCACCACCTTGGCGTCGCGCTTGGCCTCGTTCACCAGCGCGTCGGCAAACACCTTGGTGTATTGCGGCGCCTTGGCCTGCGGCTTCACCTGCGTGCCGGTAATCACGTCGAACTTGTTGACGCCGTGGTACTTGTCGGCGCTGGCCTCGGCGGGGGCGGAGCCCTTGCCCTTCTTGGGGACGACATGAATCAGGATCGGCCCATCCTTGGCGTCGCGCACGTTCTCCAGAATGGGAACGAGGTGCTCAAGGTTATGCCCGTCGATGGGGCCGACGTAATAAAAGCCCAGCTCCTCGAACAGCGTGCCGCCGGTTGCCATGCCGCGCGCGAATTCCTCGGCCTTCTGCGCCGCCTTGAACAGCGGGCGCGGCAGGCGCTTGGCAAGCGCCCGGCCAATGTCGCGGATCGACATGTACGAGCGCGAGGAGACCAAGCGAGCCAGATACGCCGACAGGCCGCCGACCGGCGGGGCAATCGACATGTCATTGTCGTTGAGGATGACGATGAGGCGGTTGCCCGCTTGAGCGGCGTTGTTCATCGCCTCGTAGGCCATGCCCGCCGACATCGCGCCGTCGCCGATGACGGCGATGGCCTTGCCGGGCGTACCGGCAAGCTTGTTGGCGACCGCAAAGCCCAGCGCCGCCGAGATCGAGGTGGACGAGTGCGCCGCGCCGAACGGATCGTATTCGCTCTCGGAGCGCTTGGTGAAGCCGGAAAGGCCGCCCGCCTGACGCAGCGTCGTCATCCGATCGCGCCGCCCGGTGATGATCTTGTGCGGGTAGGCCTGATGGCCCACGTCCCAGATCACCACATCGCGCGGCGTATCGAACACGTAGTGAAGCGCCACCGTCAGCTCAACGACACCAAGACCAGCGCCCAGATGGCCGCCGGTCTGGCTGACAACATGGACAAGCTCCTGTCGCACTTCATCGGCCAGCTGAGGCAGCTGTTCAGGCGACAGACGGCGAAGATCGGCAGGCAGCCGAACCTCATCGAGCAGGGGCGTGTGCGGACGCTGGGTCACGCGAAACTCCACTTCGAATAGGGAATCATGGGCACCTCATAACGACGATTGGGCTGTATGTCGAATGAACAGCGAATGATCCGCCCATCCAGCCCGCTCAACCGCGTTAAAATATAGTAACGGTCGCTGAATCTGGTATCGGCTTAATCAAGGAAACACTGTTCGGCGGATTTTTATCCCCGGTCGCCCCTGGCCGCCTGCTCTTGCAGCGCGGCGGCAACCTGCTCGTCATTGAGCACGGGCAACGGAGCCGCTCCCACCACATGCATCACCTGCTGCGGGAACGGAATTTCGATGCCGTGCCGGGCCAACACTTCCTTGACGTTGCGGTTCAGCTCGGACCAGCGCACCGTGTAATCC
>JAEZBH010000534.1 GCA_023427285.1 Pseudomonadota bacterium | reverse complement strand
GCCCTGATCAGCGTATTCGGTGTGGGGGTTCTGGTTTTGCGCGTCTGGGTGATCCAGCGCAGCCCTGCCAGCAACTGGGTGGCCTGGGGGCTTGCCATTTCAACGATGGTAATGCTGCTGATTTCTGGTTTTGTTCAAAACCCAACCCTGCTCGGCTGGTCGGCCATGCTGGATGCCGCGTTATATTTTTACGCCGCGGGCAGCCTGATCGCCTCGATCATGAATGACTATGAGGTAACGGTGGACGAGCTGTTCACTGCCGGTGCAACGTTTACTCTGCTCGCGTGGGGGTTTGCGTATCTATTCCTCATATGCCAGGTGTGGGTTCCCGACAGCTTTATCAAAGCGGTCAACGCAGAAGCTCCATTGACCTTTATCGAGCTGCTATTTCTCAGTTTCACCAATCTTTCCGCCGTGGGCTTGAGCGATATCATCGTGATTTCGCCGTGGGCGCGGGTGGTGGCGATGCTCGAACAGTTCGCCGGGGTGGGGTACGTGGCGGTAGTGGTATCGCGGTTGGTTGGTTTGACTCTCCAGCGCACGGGGCGCTAACATTCTAAAAGTTCACGGCTGCCGGTTTTCCGCTTCTGCAATATAATTCGCAGAATGTCCCCAAACCCGTGGATCACGACCGCCATCGTTGTTTTTACATTTATCGGTATCGCCATTGGCAGGTACCCTATCATCAAATCGAACCGCACCACCATCGCGCTGATGGGGGTGGCCCTGCTGATCGCTTTTGGGCAGGTACGGTTTGAAGATCTGCCCGATTACCTCGACTTCGACACGCTCATCCTGCTGTTCAGTATGATGATTATCAACGCCAACCTGAAATTGGCCGGGTTCTTTACCATGGCAGGGCGGGTTATGGTGCGCACCGCCCGCTCGCCGCGCCTGTTCCTGGCGCTGGAAATTTTTGTGATCGGGGTTCTCTCGGCGCTGTTCCTCAACGACACCATCTGCCTGATGTTCGCCCCGTTCATCATCAACCTTACCGACAGCCTGAAGCGCAACCCGCTGCCGTATCTGGTCGCCCTTGCAACGGCCTCCAACATTGGCTCGGTCGCCACACCTACCGGCAACCCACAGAACATGATCGTCGGCATTGCTTCCGGCATCCCCTTCCTTGATTTTCTGCTGGCGCTGGCCCCGGTGGCGCTGCTAGGCATGGTGGTGATCTGGTTCGTATTGGTGAAGATGTATCCCTACGAGCTGCGCCGCGGTGAGACCTTTATCCCGCAGGAAGCGGTGGAGGAGCTGGGATCGCGCGGGCTGCTGGTGAAGACACTGGTGGTTGCCGGGGGCCTGCTGGCGGCCTTCTTGCTTGGCGCGCCGATTGCGCTGGCCTCGTTCCTGGCAGCAAGCATTTTGCTGATCACACGCCGCCACCTGCCGCAGCTGGTCTTTGCAGAGTTCGATTGGACGCTGCTGGTGTTCTTCTCCGGGCTGTTCATCGTCAGCGGATCGTTGGAGACGAGCGGGGTAACGACATCAATGGTGGACTTGAACCAGCTGGCCCAGCGCGCCAACATTGCGAACCTCTCCGCGGTAACCGTGGTGCTCAGCAATCTCATTTCCAACGTTCCGGCGGTGCTGCTGCTGCGGCCCGTAGTGGCGAGCATGGAAAATGCGCGTGAAGGCTGGTTGACCATTGCCGCCGCTTCGACCCTGGCAGGAAACCTCACCCTGCTCGGCTCGGTGGCAAACCTCATCGTCGCCGAGATCGCCGAGCGCTACCGCATCGACCTGAGCTTTTGGGAGTACACCAAATCTGGGCTGATCATCACCTTTTTCTCGCTGCTGATTGGGATTGGCTGGTTGTACGTGCTGTTTTAGGCAGGGAGGGTAGAAAGATGAATCTTCGAACCGTTGTTTCCCCAGTACGAGAAGCGGACTATAACCGCGTTGTTGAGGTATGGGAAGCCTCTGTCCGTGCCACGCACGATTTTGTGCGGGAGGAGGACATCGCATTCTTTCGCCCCATGGTTCGCGCTGCTCTGCCAACCATTATTCAACTCGTATGTATACGCGATGAAAACGGGCAGGTGGCGGGCTTTTTGGCCGTGGTGCACCGGAAGATCGAGATGCTGTTCATTCACCCCGATGCGAGGGGGCAGGGGGTTGGAAAGCGTCTGTTGAGCTACGCGGTGGATACGTTTGGTGCGAAGGAACTGGATGTGAACGAGCAGAACGAACAGGCGCTGGGGTTTTACCGGCACATGGGCTGGCAGGTGGTTGGCCGGTCTGAGCTGGACAGCACTGGCAAACCCTACCCGATCCTGCACATGCGGCTTGATCGCGGAAAATCATGAGCAATCGCAAGGTGAAACCGCTGAAGAAACGCGGTAATGCTGCTTCCGATCGGAAATATACCAATTAATTTGCTTGTATTTACAATTTATATAAATATAATCAATGTATTGCTTCTCCCTACATCTCGGGAGCTCGTGTTTGTTTTCTTTCCACATGGAGGAACTTATGAGACTCAGTGCGCCCAAGCAGATTACGTTTTTGATTGCCGTAATTTTGGCAATCCTCGCGGTTGTCGCAACCTTGATCTCTATTCCCACGATCAGCGGGTTCGCCTTCTGGATTCTGGTGATCGCCTTCGTCGTCCTGGCGATTGCGAACATGGTCGACGGCATGTAGCGCGTCGATAC
>JAEZBH010000512.1 GCA_023427285.1 Pseudomonadota bacterium | reverse complement strand
GCCCTGCAAGGCGAGCCCAAACCGCTGCACGGCGTCATCAACATCACCCGGCACCCGATGATGTGGGCCTTCGGCCTGTGGGCCATTAGCCACGCGCTGGTCAACGGCGATGCCGCAACGGTGCTGCTGTGCCTTGGGATCGGCATTCTGGCGCTGGTTGGGGCCGCCCTTCAGGACCGGCGCAAGGCCGCCGAGCTGGGCGAGGAATGGCAGGCCTTCACCCGTAAAACCTCGTACCTGCCTTTTGGGGCGCAACTCTCCGGGCGTCTGGCGTGGCGCACCATTTGGCCCGGCTGGCTGGTGGTGGTGGGCGGAGTTTGCCTGTTCGTTGCCGTCGGCTTTTTCCATCAGGCGCTGTTCGGCGTGCCCGCCTTTGCAGCCTGACCTATTCTAATGAGGAATTAAACTTCTGAAATTGTAAAAAACCTGTTGACGAGCGTGACGCTACGTGGCACTTATTTCCGTATGGTTGAAAAGTGCGCCCAGGGATGCGTTGCCGGGCGAGTTTAAATCTCATCTGATTTCAAGTGATTGTTGAAATTCAATGACTTCCGAAGGGCGGCGTGCCGTTCGGGACATCGCAGCCGCTTTGCTTCGTCTGTTTTTGCTTCATCCGTTCATCGACGACATTCAGAGATTTCGGAGGCGAACCATGCGCAAACTGCTCGTGGGTGTGATGATGTGCGTTGGGTTGACGGCAGGCGGGGCATTATCCGGCGGGGCGGCGCTGGCCTTGCCGACCACGCCGTTCTTCGCCGCTGCGGAAATGGTGGCAACGGTGCGCTCCGTGACGGCTGGCGGGCAGTTATACGATGCGCAGGCCAATTACGTGCGCGACCTGACGGTGGCGGATTTGCCGATTCTGCCGTGGAATGTGGGCGATACCTTGACCGTGCGCTGGGAGACACATTCGAGCGAGCTGGTCGGGTGCGGACCCGGTCACACGGTCTTCATCTTCGGGGGTATTACGCAGCCGGTTGAGGGGAGCCTTGGCGGCGGCTGTCATGCCAGCGGACCTGCCAGTTTTGCGGAACTGACCCGCGCGGGCGGGGGGACGTCCTACGTTGTTGATGCCTGGGAAACCATGAATGGCCGCGGGCCGCTGTTCGATATGGCGGCAGGGGCGATTTTCCCTGCCGATTATGAGCCGATCGATGGCTTGGTGACGGACTGCTGCGTCTATGTGTACGACCCCGACAACGACACGGTGATCGGCATCGACTCCAACGGCTCGGGCGATGATGTCATCTCGTGGCCGGTGCATTTCCTGATGGCGACCTTCGGCGAGACCGAAGGCGGGGGGTATATGCCGTTGCTGACTTCGCAGCTCTTCGCCAATCCTGACTGGGGCTATGAGATCGACGGGCGTCCGGCAGGCTGGCTGGATCTGGGCAATATTGGCGTCAGCTTCGATGTGGAGTGGCGCAGCACGTTCCGATTGGAGCAGACGCAAGTGCCCGAGCCTGCCGGGCTGGCGCTGATGGGCGCAGGACTGCTGGCGGTACCTGCTCTGCGCCGACGGCGCAGGAGTTCAAGCGGAGAGTGCTGAGAGTGGTGCCCACGGTCGGACTCGAACCGACACGATCCGCAAGGATCGAGGGATTTTAAGTCCCTTGCGTCTACCATTTCGCCACGTGGGCGGCCGATCAGGCCGTATGGCGAACGTTATAGGCGGGCTTGAGAAAGAAGGGAAGCCGGGGCGTGAAATACGCCACGCCCCGGCTGGGGGCTTACGCGGGGGCGTAAGCGGGGCGGAGCGGCAGCAACGCCGGGGGGAGCGCTGCTGCCCGCTCTAACTCCTTTGTTGGTCGCGCTTTCTTAACCGCAAAACATGCGTTTTGCTCGAAAGTCGCTCTATCCCTGAAGCTGCCGGTCGAAAGCGGCCAGTTGCAGCGGTGCTCAGTTGCAGGGGCGGGCGGAAAAGCCGGGGGGCTCGTGTCGGGCCGGGGGGCTCGATGCCGACTGCAATGAGGGCCAGTGCTTAGGGGCCAATGCTTCTGGGCCAATGCTTCAGGGTTTATGACGCAAGACGCGACGGACGCACCTAACGGACGCTACGCACGCCACTTAACGGGTTGCGGCCAGAACGCCGGCCAAAGCCGCTGCACCCAGGCCAACGCCCAGCAGCACGTCGCCGGTGTTGTCCTTCTTGTGGTGATGATGGTGGTGATCGTAGCGGTCGTAGTGGTGGCGATCGCGGTACACCACGACCTTCTTCGGCGGCGCGTGGTAGTAACGGCCATGATCGCCCCGGTGGCGGCGGTAGTCGCCGCGACCGCGGTCATCGCGGCGGTCGATCACAACCACGCGCTCGGGCGGGTGCTTCTTCCAGTGCTTGCCGCCGCGGTGATCGCGATCGGCAAGAGCAGGAGCGGCGGAGCCCAGCGCAACGCTGGCGGTGATGAGAGCCGTAATGGCAAACTTGAGGCTACGCATTGTACCGACCTCCCTTGAACTGTTGAGACCATTTAACGGTTGCGCTGCTGAACCGAGGCTGAACAGTTTGGAAAGGTTTGAAGAGGCGGTTTTTGACGTAAGTTTTAGAGCGGTGTGCGACCAGCGCGGCAAGGAGGTCGCCCGCTCTAAATCCTTTTTTGGTCGCGCTTTCTTAACCGCAAAACATGCGTTTTGCTCGAAAGTCGCTTTAGCGGATTTCGCCGTCGGTCGGGTCGAGGCCGAGTTCGGCAAGGCCCTTGAGAATGGCTTCCGCCGCCGCGTTCATCGCGCCGGGATCGGTGGAGCGGATGACGAAATTGGCATTGGGTTCGCCATCGCGCCAGAACGGGTAGCTGCCCACCTGCACGCCGGGGAAGGCGGCTTCCGTATTGCGCAGCAGATCGGCAACCGTGCTCTCGCCCACCTTCGCGCCGACGGTGCGGGAGAGAACGGGCAGGCCGCCCGCAAGCTGGCCGTCAAGCCCGTGCAGCATGGCGCGGGCAACGCCCGGCACGCCCGCCAGAATGTAAACGTTGCCGATGCGAATGCCGGGCGCGGCGCTGAGCGCGTTGTGAATGAGGTCTGCCCCATCCGGCACCCGCGCCATGCGCAGGCGCGCATCCGTCAGCCCGCCGCCGTAATAGGCGCGCAGCATCTCCTCGGCTTCCGGGTGAATGACGACGGGAACATCGAACGCCTTGGCAATGGCGTCGATGGTGATGTCGTCATGCGTCGGGCCGATGCCGCCGGTGGTGAACAGATAGTCGTGGCGGGCGCGGCAGGCGTTCACCGCCTCGATGATTTCGGCCTCGATGTCGGGGACAACCCGCACGTGAGCGAGGCGGATTCCCTGGACATTGAGCCACTTGGCAAGGTAGGCGAGGTTCGCGTCCTGCGTGCGGCCAGAGAGAATCTCGTCGCCAATAATGACAAGCGCGGCGGTATAGATGCGGTCGGGCGAGG
>JAEZBH010000398.1 GCA_023427285.1 Pseudomonadota bacterium | reverse complement strand
GTAGCCTTCCGCGCGCATCGTATCGACCACAAACTGGAAGTCTTCGATCGCGCCGGGGTAATCACCAGCCAGCATGCGGGCCACGCCGCGGCTGTCGCGCGCCCACAAGCGGTCGTAGCGCGCCTGGGCGGTGCGCTCGCAGTCGTCCATCACCGCTTCGGGATGCCCGGCGATGGCCCCATACCAGCAGTTCTTGTTGAGATAGGTGATGTTCTCCGGCTCCATCTTTGCGGCGCGGTCCGCGGCGGCGTAGGCACGGTCAGGGTCGCCCAACAGCGCCCAAACGCGCGCAGCCCAGGCGTACCCCTGCGCCACCGGGTTCGCAAAGAAATCAGGCTCGGCCAAGCCAGCGATGATGTACCCCGACGCCAGCATTGCAGCCAGTATTCCTAATGAAATCCATCCGCAGCCAGGGCGGCGGGCTAGTTCTCGGTGTGTGTTCTCCATGCGGTTCCTCATAAGTGTGGTTTAATGGTGCCCAGGATTTATTGGGAGGCCAGGATGGCGGTGTACGTTGACGAACTGCGCAATTATCACGACTTGATGGGGCGGGGGCTGCCCGGGCTGTGGTGCCACATGGTCACCGATGGCAGCCTGGATGAGCTGCACGAGTTTGCAATGCGGTTGGGTATCCACCCGCGCCGCTTCCAGAACCATCCGCGCCACCCGCACTACGACCTGATGGCCTCCAGCCGGGCGCTGGCAGTTGCCCTGGGCGCGGTAGAGGTATCTACCGCGCAGCTCGCGCGCATGTATCGAGAAAATGGATTTTAAATTTCTATCACAATTTCCACTCCAGAGCACGTGAATCGCGCCCTAAGGGCGCTTTCAAAATTTATTATGGGAGTATTTGTCGCACAACCTGCGACGAATACTGCCTATTTCATTTTTAAGGCGGGATGCGCCTGCCTTTCGCGGACCACCACAGAGTGGAAATTGTGATTGAGAAACTTACAGCTCGAAGAACGAATCGATGTAGCGCTGTTTGGTCACCCGGCGTACGTCGGAGCGCCGGACGAACAACCCCTCGGCGCTGTCGATGCGCGGCGACTCGACCACCAGCACGTACTGCCGGTTCTTGCCGCTCACCACGCGCCCCCTGCCCGGATCGCTCTCGCGCAGTTTGTGGACGGTGGAAATCTGGAAGGTCGTGCCGCTTTTCGCGCTCAGACCGGCGGGCTCAAAGACCGGTGCGCCGTTTTCATCCGTGCCCGCTAGGCGGTAGAAGGTCAGATCACGTTTCGCTTCCACCGGCCTGCGCGATCTGCCCTCCGGCGCGTCGATCACGTGGGCGGCGGGCAGATACAGCCCCTCGGCGCGCGGCTCTGCGTCACAGCCGGTGACCTTGCAGTAGGTCCCACCGTTCCACGTGACGGCCTTCTCCATCGAGATGCGCAGCGCCATGCCGCGCCGCAGCGCCACCTCCGGCTGGTAGACAATAAGCGCGCCATCCGCGCCGCGCTCGTAACACACAATCTTATCGTGGTGAGAACTCTTCGGCAGCAGCGCCGGGGCGGCTTCTACCGGGATCATCTCTTCGTATTCCGGCAGGGCAAAGGCGACTGGCTTTTCCACCTTTTTCCAGAAGGCGGCGATTTGCGCAGGGGTGTAGGCGTTGCGCAGCAGGATTTTGTTCCAGTCCAGCATTTCTTTCAGGTCCGCGTACGGTACGGCTGCCTCGGGAATGTACCCGGCAAAAGTGCCGTTCATAGCACTGGCGGTGACGTTGTAGTTTAGCCAATCGGCTGCGTGCTTGAACACGCCAATGGTCGACTGGCGGCGGTCTTCGTTCGGCAGGGCCGTCTCAAAGGTGAGCACGGTAGGGCCGTCGGCAGTCTCGGCGACCGCTACGACGGTGGCTTCGTGCATCCAGCGCAGCCAGCTCGTCTCGCTGCGCTCGACCATCCTGCCGTCCGGGCCTTTTTCCTGCCAGTTGGAGCGGCGGATATAGCTGGAGCCGGTGGTGGAGATGCTGCTGCGGGCGTCGCGCAGCAGGGGAACCATTTCCTCGCCGCTGGGCAGAGTCAGCGGGCGCGCAATCTGCCACATGTTGGGCTCTTTGTTCACCCAGCGCAGCCAGAGAATGCTCGCGCCGGGGCGCAGGTCATTCGAGGAGCGAGTCTTTACAAAGTACGGCTTATCGGGGCGGTTGGCCTGCTTGGGGTCTTTGTGCTGGCGCATATACCACTCAGGCTTGGCGGTGAGGCCGCCAGGCGGGGTGAGCCCGCGCAGGTGCTGGATGTGTTCAGCGACCTCGTTACAGACGGCGCGGGTGACGATCAGGCGGTTGGCGCGGTCGTGCTCCTCGCGCCAGCCGGTGAGGTTCTCGCGCTTCCACTTGTCGAGGATCTCACGGTACATCGACATGCCCTTTTCGTAGCGCGCCTGTGACTCTTCGGTCGATACCTGCTCCCAGTTGGCATCGCCCACTTCTTTCAAGCGCAGCTCGGTAGCGCGCACGATCTCTTTCCACATCCACTCGGGAAGCTGGTCCTTCATGGTTTCCAGCTCCTCGGTGATCTGTGGGTCGGTCAGCCGGGCAATCTCGTAGTCTTCCTCGGTGATGCGCAGTTCGAGTAGGGCCCTGCGCTTGGAATAGCCATTGGCCGGGTCCAGCGTTTTGAGGTGAAACTCGGCACGCGCGCGCCAGGCGGGTTCTTTTGCCAGCACCAGGGCTGGAAGAGACTCGCCTTCCGCGCCGGTAGGCGCCTGTTCGCCGGTGAGCGCGGCCTTGTAGCACAGGTATTTC
>JAEZBH010000503.1 GCA_023427285.1 Pseudomonadota bacterium | reverse complement strand
GTATAGGCTCATTTGCGACCGGAGTGTGTTCCGATTAGCTGTAACACCTACTTGGTCGCAAATTTCTTGAAGCATCTCGTAGTTTGCACTGGATGGATATAATTTAGATAATTCTTTCAATACTGCTTGCCAATCATCTCCAAGCGCGCGTTTGCGTGTCTGTTTGTGTCGCTTTACTTGGGCAGATCCAACCGTTGCCTCGTAAATTGCCTTCATCCCAGCCAACTGAGCTTCTGCCAACTCAAGATGCTTCATTGCGATTTCAAGCGAAGTTCGAGCGGCATCAACCGCAGAGCGAGCGGTGGCGACTTCTTTTTCTTTTTGATCGATCAATTCTGAGGCGCTTAGCATGGGGCTATATATATTCTCCCGCCGGAACATCCGCAAACGGATTCTGCCAATGCGCGGCAAAAAAAGAACAACATCATCGTTGCCTGTAAGTAATGGCCATCGGGGAGGCTGTGGATAAGGTTGTTTATAATCTTGATGTATCGGAAAAATATGTCTAAATAACAATGGCTTATCTGATTATGTGGGCCTTCACCCCTCCACCAACCCCATTACCCCGCTGTGGGCCTTGATGGTTTTCATGCCGATGGTGGTGGAGAAGCGTTTGACGCCGGGCAGGCGGCAGAGTTCTTGCCGGAGCAACTGGTCGAGGTCGGGCATGGTGCGGGCACGCACTTCCAGCACGTAGTCGGCATCGCCTGCGGTGGCGGTGCAGGCAAGAACGGAGGCGTGGCGTTTGACGGCGGCCTCAAAGGCGTCGTGCCGCTCGAAGGCCACTTCCACCTGCACGAAGGCTTGTATTTCCAGGCCTACGGCTTGCGGGTTGATGAGGGCGCGGTAGCCCGCGATCACGCCTGCTGCCTCCAGCGCCTGCACGCGCTTCCACGCCGGGGTTTTGGACAGGCCCACCGCCTCTCCCAACTGGGCGAAGGACTGGCGGGCATCCCGCTCCAGCGCCGTGAGCAAAGCGCGGTCGATCCGGTCCAGCGGCATGTTCGTTCTCCCCCGAGAAGTTATGAAAGGACATTGTCCTTCATGCGCGCTCGATCAGCAACCGGTTGGGAACAATGTTTCCGGGTGGGGCAGCTAGAATGGGAGTTTGAACCGACAGGGAGGGGAGGCCCGTCATGGATCGCGAGCAATTCTATGCCTTGATGCAAAGTGATGAGACGCTCGATTACGAGGCGTATCTCAATTGCCGCACGCTGCTGGGGTGCCAGAAGCCGTTCGATCAGCTTTCCAACCGCGACGAGCTTCAGTTCCAGATCGTCCATCAGGTCGAGGAGCTGTGGATGAAGCTGGCCGCGTTCACCCTGCTGGAGATCGACGAGCAGATGGCGCAGCGCCAGACCTTCCGGGTGCTGACCCTGTTTGAGCGGGTGAACCGCGTGCTGCGGCTGATGACCCGGCAGCTTGAGTTGCTGGAGACCATGTCTCCCAAGGATTACCAGACCATCCGTTTGCAACTGGGCAATGGCAGCGGGCAGGAGTCGCCGGGCTTTCGCGTGCTGTTGCGGATGCCGCCTTTTCTCTGGCGCACGTTCAAGGCCCATTACCTTGAGCCGCAAGGCCGCACGGTTGAGAGCATTTATGACAGCCAGTATGCCCATGATGAGCCTTACGCCGTGGCAGAAGCGCTGGTGGAGTTCGATGAGCGGTTCCAGAAGTTCCGCGCGGATCATATTCAGCTCATTCACCGCTCCATCGGCATGGGGGCATCCTCGCTGAAGGGCCGCCCGGTCGAGCTGCTTGAGGCTGGCGCGCGCCACCAGTTCTTCCCCGAGCTTTGGGCCATCCGCTCCCAGATGACTGACCGTTGGGGCGCAAGCTACGGCCGGGTGCGCGAGAGCATTGCCGGGCAGTCTTCCGAGGATGCTGCACCCGCCAGCGGTTGCCCGTTCAACCATCAGGCGTTCTGATCGTTCTCTCCCTAGCTCTAACAGGGAGAGATCATATGGATGCTGCACACGACACCGAACTGGCGACCGTGGAGTCGGTTGATCTGAAGCGCTACCTCGGCACCTGGTATGAAATTGCCCGCCTGCCCATCCGCCATGAGGACCCCGGCGCACGCAATGTGACGGCGCAGTATTCCCTGAACAAGGACGGCTCCATCCATGTCGTCAACCGCAACATCAACGAAAAGGGCGAGGCGGAAGAAGCGGTTGCAGAGGCCAAGCCGGTCGATGCCAGCAATTCCAAGCTGAAGGTCAGCTTCCTGCCGGAAGGCTTGCGCTGGGTGCCGTTCACCAAGGGCGATTACTGGATTCTCCGGCTGGACCCGGACTACACCACGTCCCTCGTCGGTACGCCGGACCGGAAATACCTCTGGCTGCTCTCCCGCACGCCGGTGATGCAGGACGCCAAGCGCAAAGACTGGCTGGACTTCGCCCGCTCAAAAGGCTTCGACACTTCGAAGATCATCCTCACGCCGCAGACACAGCAGGAATTCCCGGCTGCGAAGTAAGGGCTTCTCCCCCTGTTTCAGAAGCGCATTTTTAAACAATGACCTTCACAGGGGGATCTTGATCCCCCTGTAATCCCCTGTTCGTTTTCAAAGGGGCTATGTCCGTCATCAAGGGTGCGGCCATTTAATTAAAACACATTATAAATCAATATATTAGAAGTGATATTAGACTATCTCGCACTTTGGAGAGCGTGGCGGCTGCGCTATGGTTCGGTGGTCGGCGGGGAATGGTCCCCGCCGATTTCACCGAAAGGAACGGAAGACATGCTTGTCTCCATCCTGTTCGAGTGGATGAAGATCAGACTAAGCGTCTGGTTCTTCTTCTAGCTCGAACGCTCGGGGGAAGGGCCTAGGAACCCTCCCCCGAGTTTCGGTAGAATACGAAATTGTGGTGTTTTCCGCAACGCGCCCAAAGGTCGTATATCGGCGCGTTGCTTGAGATACGCTGGAACCTCGGCCGTCTGAACAAGCGGGGTGCAGGGG
>JAEZBH010000407.1 GCA_023427285.1 Pseudomonadota bacterium | reverse complement strand
GCTCGCCCGCCAGCGGCGTCAGCCATGCCAGCCAGTCGGGCCACCATGAGCCGGGGTGTTGCTCGGTGGCGGCGGCGTACGCGTCGAGCGTCGGGGCAGTCGGCACGCCTGCGCGGTAGCCGTATTTGTTGGCGGACGGCGGGTTGATGACGCCTGCGATGTGCCCGGAATTGGCCAGCGTGAAGCGCATGGGGCCGGTGAAGTGGCGCGTCAGCTTGTAAACGGACTGGGGCGGCGCGATGTGATCGTCCCGCCCGGCCTGAATGTAGGTGGGGATGGAGACGCGCCGCAGGTCGATGCAGGTGCCTGCAATTTCCAGCGCATCCGGCTGCGCCATCCGGTTTTCCAGATACAGGCCCTTCAGATACTCGCGCAGCATGGCGTGGGGCAGGCGGGTTGAGTCCGAGTTCCAGTAGAGCAGGTCGAACGGCGGCGGCTCGCGGCCCAGAAGGTAGTTGTTCACCACATACGACCAGATGAGGTCGTTTGCCCGCAGCAGGTTGAAGGTGGCGGCCATGTAGCGGGAGTCGAGATAGCCTTTCTCTGCGCACAACAGGTCAAGCATGCCGAGTTGCGCTTCGTCGATGAGGAGGCGCAGCTCGCCCGCCTCTGCAAAGTCCACCTGCGTCGTGAAGAAGGTGGCTGACGACACCAGATCGCCGCGCCCGTTTGCCGCCAGCCACGCGAGCGTCGGCGCGAGGATGGAGCCCGCCACGCAGTAACCGATGGCATGGACGGAAGGCGCGTTGCAGATGGTGCGGGCGGTCTCCATCGCGGTGATGAGGCCGTCCTGCATGTAGTCGGAAAGGCCGGTGTCGCGGTGCTCGCTGCCGGGGTTGACCCACGACATCACGAACACGGTGAAGCCTTGGGCCACGCACCAGCGCACGAAGGATTTCTCCGGCGTCAGGTCGAGAATGTAGAACTTGTTGATCCACGGCGGCGCAATCACGATCGGCACGGCATGCGCCGTGGGCGTCGTTGGCGCATACTGGATCAGCTGGAACAAAGAGTTCTCGAACACCACCGTGCCGGGCGTGGTGGCAACGTTCTGCCCAACGCCAAAGGCGCTCTCGCTGGTCAGGCTGATGTAGCCCTTCTCCAGATCCGCCAGCAGGTTTTGAAACCCGCGCAGCAGGTTCTCGCCCTGCTCTTCAAGCGTTGCCTTCAGCACTTGCGGGTTGGTGAGGGGGAAGTTGGCGGGCGAGAGCGCATCCACCAGTTGCCGGGCAAAGAAGCGGGCCTTTTCGCGCTCGTGCGGCTCCAGCCCCTGCGCGTCATCGACCGCGGCAAGCCAATGCGCGCTTGCCAACAGGTAGGACTGGCGCGCCAGGTCGAACACGGCATGAGACTGCCACTCGGGCGCTGCGAAACGGCGGTCAGCCGTGTCGGCGTGAGCTTTGGGGCCGCCTTGCGTCCACAGGTTCATCAGCTCGCTTGTCAGCGCCGCCTGCCGCTCTGCCAGCTTTTGCGAATCGGCGGTCAATCCGGCCGCCACTTTTGCGGCCAGCGGCATCAGGCCGAGGGGATCGGGCGGCAGGCCGCGACTCGTCCCGCTCTGTTGCACCCAGAACTCCAGAAGCAGTTGCTGGGCGCGTCCCATCAGCCGAGACCAGTGTTGGAATCTTGCGTAAGCCTCGGTGGAAGCCGGACGAAGTGAGGTCGATTGGGCGTCCATCCTAATTTTCTTGCGCATCCCCGCAAAAACCGGGGGTTGTCGACCCCATTGGCTATCGCCTTCGATTCAGCCTCGCCGTATAAGGCCACGAGGCGATCCCAAGCCTAGCCCATCGGCGGGGTGAAGGGGAAGCCGCATGCACCGTTACATAAAGGTTCGACCCATGATCGATGAGGAATTCTACCGCGTTAAGCGCCTGCCGCCCTATGTGTTCGCTGAAGTGAACGCAATGAAGGCAGCCGCCCGAGCGCGCGGGGAAGACATCATCGACCTTGGCATGGGCAATCCGGACATGCCGCCGCCGGCGCACATTATCGAGAAGCTGGCGGAAGTGGCGCGCAAGCCGGATGCGCACGGCTATTCGGCCTCCAAGGGCATCAAGGGTCTGCGCAAGGCGCAGGCCGCCTATTACCAGCGCCGTTTCAACGTTGAGCTGGACCCGGAGACCGAAGTCGTCGTCACCCTCGGCTCGAAGGAAGGCCTTGCCAACCTGGCGCAGGCAATCACCGCGCCGGGCGACGTTATCCTGACCCCGAACCCGAGCTACCCGATCCACGCTTTCGGCTTCATCATCGCCGGTGCCGCGCTGCGCCACGTGCCTGCCAAGCCGGGGCCGGAGTTCATGAAGAGCCTTGAGAACGCTGTGCGCTACAGCGTGCCCAAGCCGACGGCGATCGTGATGGGCTATCCGTCCAACCCGACCGCCGAGGTGGTGGACCTCGACTTCTACGCCGAGGTGGTGGATTTCTGCCGCAAGCACGAAATCTGGGTGCTCTCTGACCTTGCCTATTCGGAAATCTACTTCGACGGCAATCCGCCGCCGTCCATTCTGGAAGTGCCGGGCGCGAAGGATATCGCGGTTGAGTTCACCTCCATGTCCAAGACCTACAACATGGCAGGCTGGCGCGTGGGCTTTGCGGTCGGCAACAAGAAGCTGATCGGCGCGCTCACCCGCGTGAAGTCGTATCTCGACTACGGCGCGTTCACGCCGGTTCAGGCTGCTGCCGTTGCCGCGCTGAACGGCCCGCAGGACTGCATCGAGCAGGCCCGCCAGCTCTATAAGCACCGCCGCGACGTGCTGGTGGACAGCTTTGCCCGCGCCGGTTGGGACGTGCCGCCGCCGCCCGCCTCCATGTTCGCATGGGTGCCGGTGCCGGCTCCCTTCCGTGAGATGGGCGCGCTTGAGTTCTCCAAGCAGCTTCTCTCCAACGCGCAGGTTGCCGTCGCGCCGGGCGTCGGCTTCGGCGAAATGGGCGAGGGCTATGTGCGAATCGCCATGGTCGAGAACGAACACCGCATCCGTCAGGCCGCGCGCAACATTCGCCGCTGGTTCCAGGCGGAGGGCATCAGCGTGCCGTCTCCCAAGGCGGCGGCAGAGTAAGGGCGCAAATTGCGGGGGCGCCTGGCCGGAACGCCGGGCGATCCCAAGCGTAGCCGTCACATGGCCGGGGGCGCTCCCCGGCCATCCTGTTTTGAAGCGAAACCGGGGCGGGTTTCCCCGACCATGGATGCTCCAGCCATCGCGAACTTGTCCGGGGCAGGGTGGCGGGAACAGCATGTTACCGGAGGAGATGGTCGTGCAGGCTCTAGCCAAAGCGTTCCGCACCCGCTAGGACCGTCGCGATCAAGAGTGAGATAAGAATGTCTGACAAGCCTTTACGTGTTGGCTTGGCAGGGCTGGGCACCGTTGGTGCCGGCTTGGTCAAGCTTCTCGCCGAAAATGCCGAACTTGTAAGCCGCCGCGCAGGCCGCCCGATTGTGGTGACCGCCGTGTCGGCGCGGGACCGCACCCGTGACCGCGGCATCGATCTCTCCGGTTTCGGCTGGGAGGACAACGCGGTCGATCTGGCCGCGCGCGATGACGTGGATACGGTTGTCGAGCTGATCGGCGGGTCCAACGGTCCGGCTCTGGCGCTGGCCAAGTCTGCGCTGGGCGCGGGCAAGGGCTTCGTGACCGCCAACAAGGCGATGCTGGCGCACCATGGTCTGGAACTGGCGGCTCTGGCCGAGAAGACCAACGCGCCCCTCAAGTTCGAGGCGGCGGTTGCCGGCGGCATTCCGGTCATCAAGGGCATGCGCGAGGGTCTGGCGGGCAACCGCGTTCAGGCCGTCTATGGCATTCTGAACGGCACCTGCAACTTCATCCTCACCGCCATGGAGCGGGAC
>JAEZBH010000402.1 GCA_023427285.1 Pseudomonadota bacterium | reverse complement strand
TGTGCTGGGGCAGAGCTTGGCGATCAATGTGCGCGACTGCTGGTCGCCGCTTGCCTCCGGCTACTGGAGCCGGATGACCCGCGCTCACTGTCTTGATGCCCTGGATGCGATCGAGACCTCGCACCTGCGGCCCTCTTATGAAAGCCAGAAGAAGCACGCGCTGGCCGAAGCGCTGGAACGCCTGTTCCGCGGAGAGGGGCATGTCGGCAAAAAGATCAGCGCCCGCGCCCGGTCCTGGACACCGCCGTTGCTGAGCTTTGCTGCCCTGGCGGGCCTTGAAGCCGACAACAGTTGCGATGTTGAGGGTGTGCTCGAAACCCCTGTAACGGACGGGGATGAGGCAGTGTCCGCCGCGAACCCCTCCCTGGAAGACGCCGCCTGAGACCGCTGGACCAGAGGCCTCTCCGCACCAGCGCCGGGGGGAGAATATATTCTGCACGTCACCGCCTCTTCCCCACACGATGAAGGGGGAAGAGGAGGGCGTGGGGGCGGTAGGGTGCGATGAGCCCGGCCATACGCCTTTCCTTTAACCGCCCTGGCGAGGGAGCCCGATCATGCCATTAGATCTTGCTGTTGCCGGCGCCCGCCTGTGCCAACAACTGGGTGGATCCTGGTTCGGGCAAAGCGGCGTGTGTCGGTGCCCGGCGCACCCGGATCGAACCCCGTCGCTCAGTGTCCGGGTTGGCACCAAAGCGCTTTTGTTCAAATGCCACGCCGGATGCCCGCAATCCGCCGTCCTGGCCACCGTGCGGTCGGTTCTGCGGGTATGCGCCCCGCAAGGAAGTGAAGGACAACAGGCGGGGCGTCCTTGTAAACCCGACGTGCCCAAAAGCTGGATCCATGCGCTCTGGGATCAGGCGTTGCCGTTGCGCGGCACCTTGGGGGCCGGGTATTTTGAGGCCCGAGGCCTATGCGTGCCTGAGGACGCGCCATTGCGGTTCCTGCCCCGGTGCTGGCATCGCCCCAGCCGGCGCCTGCGTCCGGCCGTGCTGGCGGCGAGCCAGACCCTGGCGGGCACAATCCAGTCGCTGCACCGGATTTATCTGCACCCCGACGGACGCCGGCTGTCCCCGACTTCGCCTGCGCGCATGCTGACAAATGCGCCCCAGCGCAGCGCCGTCCAGCTCGCCCCGGCAACCAGCGTTCTGGGCCTGGCCGAAGGGGTGGAGACGGCTCTGGCTGCCGGACAGATCCACGGCCTTCCGGTCTGGGCGGCCTTGTCCAGCGCGCGGCTGCATCGCCTCGAGCTGCCCGATGGCGTTGAGGAGCTGGTGCTGTTTGGTGACAATGACGATGCCGGCCGCGCTGGCGTTGCCAGAGCTCAAGCGTGCTATGCCGCGCCAGGCCGCACAATTCAGGCCTGCATCCCGGATCCACCGCTCAACGATTGGGCCGATCTGCTCAAGACGTCCTGAGTTTTCCTCCTTCTCTGCCGGCGCGGGCGGACCTGTCAAATGACGGGCTGGGTGTCCTGCGCCCAAAAAGGTGCTGTTCGATGACCCATCCTCCGCCTGATCTTGACCGTCTGCGCCAACGGCGCGCGCTGAACGATCGGATGCGCAAGGCCCCGCTGGACACCCGCTTCGGGAGGCTCGTCATTGCGCCCGCCGTATTGGACTTCCTGAATACAGAGCCGGCGCTGAACCCGAGGCACGCTCTGGCCCGGAGCTTGTACCTCTTGAACGCGCTGGCGCAGTTCAATCCCTTCGGGTCGGCCAGCGATCCGAGCGACGCACACGATACCGGGTGCATCACGCTTTGGGGCCGCCGCTTTTGTTTCAAGATCGAGTGCTTTGACAAGAGCTATGCTGGCCCCAGTCCCGACCCGGCGAACGCGGCCGTGACCCGTCGGGTTCTGACCATCGACTTTGGCCCGGACACCTGAGGCACCCGGACGACATGCCCACGCCAGCTTTCCCAAACCAGCTTGCCTCAATCCCTTGCCCTGACGACCCGGCTGATCTGGAGCTGCGGCCCTGAAAATCCTTGGGCCTGAAGCCGCAGGCTCGCCGGCGCTGTCAGGGCTCTGCCACAGGAGCCTCTGATGTTCGAACAACTCTGCAAAGTGTTTCGCAAATCCTCTGCCCGGGGACAGGACAGGCGTCGCTCCCTTTGGCACGCCCAACAGATCGAGCGCAACCGGGAGTGGATGCGGGACTTTTGGGGATGCCAGCAGGTCGTGCCCCCCCAACGCTGGGGACAAGATGGGTCGCAATCCAGCTGGCTTGATGAGGTGGATCCGCATTGGGTGATCCTCAAGCACCTGTGCCGCTGGTCGCGCGCGCAGTTTGAGGCCGCGCCCCCGGCGGCGCGGGATCGCGCGGTTGCTGATATTCTCGGGATCAGTCTCATCCAGGCCGCGCTCATGCGCCTCGGGTTCTCTCAGACCCCTGTGATCTGGCCGGACACGCTGGTGGAACGCCATGGGTTTTATCCCTGGGCGATCCCGGAAATTCATGCCTTTTGGGCGTATCTGGAAACGCTGACCCCAGAACAGCTCGGTCAGCTCGCGACCCATCCAGCTCTGGCGGACGACGCGCTCAAGCATCACTGGCGTGAACTGCATCGCCTCGTTCTGGCCCAGTTTCCGGATTACCACGGCGTTATCCAGCGCGCTATTGAGGCGGCCTCGTTTGCCGATCCGCCCGAGCACGCTCCCAAGCTCAGTCAACTCAAGGTCAGGGCCAGCTTCGAGGTGATGGCCGCAAGCCGGCCGCATGCCTCTGTGCCCTGCCGTTATCTGGCGCTGTTCGGCTTTGCCGCGCCGGCGGAGCTGCTGCGCCAGAACCAACCCTCGCAGGAGATCCGGCCATGACAGGGCAGGGACCCTCCTGGGGACCGATCGCGCGACAAAAAGCGAAGGGCACACTGGCGATAACCGTTCCCCCCTCCGCCTCGCTCTGGCCGGAGCGCCCATCGCCTCTGCGCCGGAGGCTGACCGACTTCAGCCGAGCCTACCGGGTGGCACAGCGCCTCTTTGAGCAGTATGGCGAGCCGGTTGCCATTCTCGAGCAGGCGTCGCCCATCCAGGCCCACTGTGTTGTTTGGGGGCCGGAGATTTATGCCTTGAAACTGCATCACTCCGGCCCCGACGCTTATACACTGATCACCACCGTCTTTTAACGCAACGCTGGATCTCAAGCTTCAGCCGCGCGCGACATGGGTCTTGCGACGCCCCGCGGGCAAGATGGTGCGGCTCACGCCTTTGGCCCTGTGTCTGGGTGAGGCTTGTCTGGTCCAGGATCAAGGTCGTCCGCGGCCTCTGGCCTTTGACCGCAAATCATGCTCACGCCCATCTGGATCAGTTCGCTCACATACCGCGTGCCTTTCGGGTCGAGCGCTGCGCTACCCAGCGCGGCGCGGTACTGTCGGTTGAGATGACTGGCCGTGGTCATGAGCATCAAACAGGTGCTGCTGACGCGAAACCGCAGGTCGGCGGGCGAGAGCCCTGGACAGTGTCCCTCCAGCGCCTTGTAAACAGCGAGCAGGCGCGCCGCCAGAAGGGCTTCTGCCGCCTTTTGGCACGCCGGATTGTCCTCCACGCACAGGCGGGTCAAAAACCGCAGGATACTGTGCCGCCAATGCTCGTGGCATTGGAGCTTGTCCAGATTGAGCAGGAAGTGGGTCAGCGCTGCTCTGGGGTTGCCGATGGCTTCTGGCGGCAGGACCGCCGGCCATGCCGCCTCGACCTTGGCGATGATGGCCCGCAGTAGGCCCTCCCGGTCTTTGAAGTGGTAGTGGATGGCACTGATATTGCCCTCTTGGGCACGCTCGACGATTGAGCGCAGCGGGACGTTGGAAAACCCGTGGCAGGCGCCCAGCTCGATCGCGCTCAAGATCAATCTGCGGCGGGTTTTCTCGCCACGCTCACGTTTGGTTGGGGGGTAAAAGTCCTGCAAAGGGTCGAGCATTGGCCCGGGATTGGAGAAAACAGCAGAACTGGTTTTTGTGAATTCGATATTGCCCGTCGGCACGTCCATGGACATGTCCTTTCTGCCTGGCGGTTGTCATGCGACGCGCAGGCACAGCCTGTCGGATCGCAAGAGTCCTCAAGTCGTTTGGAATCGGGCCTTCTGAACTGTCCGAACTGCCTGGAGCAGTGGCCAGCGGGGGTCATTGTCGGACAACACCCTGGGCTTTGGGCCAGAAGTGCCGTGGTCAAAATCGCCCTGCCATCAAGGATGCGTTTAAAAAAACGACAGCCCAGAAGTGTGGCTTCAGAATGAGTCCATCCTTATCATAATGCAAGTTCAAAAAGGCGCGGGTTCGCTTCTTTGCGCGAGATACCCTCGCGCGCGCCACAGCGCCGCTTGCGGCTCAGCCGTGCCGGCGCTTCCTAAAGTCCACTCCTTTAATTCAGGCTCCGCAAAACACGCGCCCCTCAGCGCGCGCCGCCGGGCGCGCGACAGTCTTCCGCACAAGGAGAGGCCCGATGACTTCCTCTGCTCGGCAAATCGCGCAAGAGCTGTTCTACAATCGCACCGGCATGGACGCGGTCCGGATCGCCAACCTGGTGACGGACACATTGGCTCGTCTTGAGGATGGCGAATTATACCTTGAGCACACGCTGTTTGAAGCCTTCGGCTTCAACGACGGACGCTTGCAAAGCACCACGTTCAACACAAGGCAAGGCTTCGGCCTGCGCGGCGTGCGCGGCGAGACCACCGGCTTTGCCCATGCCACTGAAGTGTCCGAGGCGGCCATCCGCCGCGCGGGCGAGACGCTCGCCACCATCGGCACAGGCGGCACTGTCCGTAGGGCCAAAGCGCCGGCCCAGACCAATCGGACGCGCTATGCCTCGGAGACGCCGCTCGACGCCGTCTCCTTCGCGGCCAAGATCCAACGACTGGCAGAAATGGACGCTTACGTGCGCGCGCGGGATCCGCGTGTGGCGCAGGTTGCCGCCGCGCTCTCCGGTTCCTGGAGTGTGATCGAAATCCTGCGCCCGAACGGTGGGCGCGCCTGGGACGTGCGCCCCTTGGTGCGGCTGCACCTGCAGGTCCTGGCACAGGCGGGTAACCGCCGCGGGGTGGGAACCGCCGGGCTGGGCGGTCGCTACGACTATGGCCGTCTGCTGGCGCCCGCCAGCTGGCAGGCGGTAGCCGATGAAGCGCTGCGGCAGGCTCTGGTCAATCTCGAGGCCGCTCCGGCCCCTGCCGGCGAGAGGGTCGTGGTGCTCGGTCCGGGCTGGCCGGGCGTGCTGCTGCACGAAGCCGTCGGCCACGGGCTTGAGGGCGATTTCAACCGCAAGGGCCTGTCAGCTTTCTCGGGCCGCCTTGGCACGCGGGTCGCCGCCCCCGGCATCACCGTCGTCGATGATGGCTCTGTGGGATCCCTGAGTGGTTCCCTTGCGATCGATGACGAGGGCACGCCCTGTGCGCGCACCGTGCTGATCGAGGACGGGATCCTCAAGGGTTACCTGCAGGATCGCCTGAACGCCCGGCTGATGGGGGCCAAGCCGACCGGCAACGGGCGGCGTGAGAGTTTTGCGCATCCCCCCCCTGCCGCGCATGACCAACACCTTTATGC
>JAEZBH010000384.1 GCA_023427285.1 Pseudomonadota bacterium | reverse complement strand
TTCTACACCCATGCGCTGCTGGACGGTGTAGAGGCGTTTGTACAGGCCGTTTTTGGACAGCAGCTCTGCGTGGTTGCCCATTTCGGCAATGCGTTTGCCTTCGAGCACCACAATCTTATCGGCGTTTCGAATGGTGGAGAGGCGGTGGGCGATGATGATGGTGGTGCGCCCGACCATCAGCCGCTCCAATGCCTGCTGGATGAGCATTTCCGTCTCGGTGTCGACCGATGAGGTGGCCTCGTCGAGGATGAGGATGGGGGCATCTTTGAGCACGGCGCGGGCGATGGAGATGCGCTGTTTCTGCCCGCCGGAGAGCTTGACGCCGCGCTCGCCGATCATCGTATCGTAGCCATCGGGCAGGTTCATGATGAATTCGTGCGCGTTGGCGATCTTCGCCGCCTCGATCATCTCTTCCTCGGTCGCGTCCGGGCGGCCAAAGAGGATGTTGTCGCGGACGTTGCCGTGGAACAGGAACACGTCTTGCAGGACAATGCTGATCTGCTGGCGCAGGCTGTCGAGGGAAATGTCGCGCAGGTCCACACCGTCGAGCGAAATCTCACCACCGCACACGTCGTAGAAGCGGGGAATCAGACTGACCAGGGTGGATTTGCCCACGCCGGTCGGCCCAACCAGGGCGATCACGTGCTGGGCGGGTACGTCCAGGCTGATGTGATCGAGCACCACGTCGCTCTGCGTGTACTGGAAGGTAACGTTATTGAACGATATTGCGCCTTTGGCGCGCTCTGAAAGCGTTTTTGCCCCAGGCCGTTCGTGGATCTCCGGCTCTTCGTCGAGCAGCTCGGCCACGCGGTCCGCGCCCGCCAGCGACTGCTGGATCTGCTCCCAGGCGTTGCCCAACTGGCGAACGGGCTGGTAAAACATCTCCAGGTAGAGGAAGAAGGCCACCAGCTCGGCAATGGAGAGCTGGCCCTGGTACGCCAGCCGTCCGCCGAAGAAGATCACGCCCAGCAGGCCCAGCGAGGAGGTAAACTCGACGAAGGGCTGGTAGACGGCCATCAGGCGCAGGGCGCGCAGCAGGGACGAGCGGTAGCGGTCGATGCTCTCGCCGATGCGCTCGGCTTCGGTCTCTTCGCGCGTAAAGGCTTTGATCTCGCGGATGCCGGAGATATTATCATTGAGGATGGCGTTCAGCTCGCCCAGCTCCTTCTGGCGATGGCGGAAGGCGGGCCGCACGCGCTTGGCATAGATGCGCAGCGAAATCAGCACCAGCGGGATGGGCAGCATGCTGAGCAGGGTCAGCTTCCAGTTCATGGTGAACAGCATAACGCTGATGCCGATGAAAGTGATCACGTTCACCAACACATCAGGGATGGCGTGGGCGATCAGGGCTTCGAACATGTCGGTGTCGTTGACCACGCGCGACATCATCTGCCCGGTCTGCTTATCCTCATAGAAGCGCAGGGTCAGGCGCTGGAGATGGTCATAAACGTGCTTGCGCAGGTCCGCGACCACGCCCCAACCGGCAACGTGGGCCATGTAACTGCGCAGGAATTGGAGCAATCCGCGGGCCACGTACACTACCAGGGCCACGACCGTCAGCCGAGTAATGAGGGTGAGGGTGTCGGCGGAGAGCGGCTCCTCGGTCACTGCCGCGACAAGGGTCTTGACGATCCACGGGATGAGGAGCTGCGCGCCAATGAGCAGCACCATGCTGACGATGGTGAGCGCCAGCGGCACTTTGTAGCGGCGGGCATACTTGAGCACCAGCCGGGTTGGTTTGGATGCGCCTTTTGGTTCTTCTTGCGATCGGGTTTTCCCAGGAACAGTTATTGTCGCCACGCGTTTTTACCTCTGAATTTGTTCTTCTAGCAATAGATTTTGGCTTTTATAGGGTTTCAAGGAGTTTTTGGTTGGCAGGGGTACTGCAGCACCCCTGCCAACCAAAAACTCCTTGAAACCCCTATAAGGGCCTAGCGTTTTTGTACAAGTCCGGTTCAACAAACGGCCTCCAAATCCACAATGGATTTAGAGCGCCTGTTTCATTATACATCAGGAAAACGATTTTTTAAGCTTTTTGTACATGCCAGATGAAGCGGTTACATGATCCATGCAAACGGCTACTCAAACTCGTGGGGCTGGGCGCTGCGCGCGCGTTTGATCGCACCACGGCGCTTTTTCTCCTCGATGCGCTCGGCTTGAGAAGCGGCGGAGGGGCGTGTCTTCTTGCGCGGTTTTGGCTTTTCAGTTGCCTGGAAGATCAGCGCAACAAGGCGGGCGATGGCATCCTCGCGGTTCTGCTCCTGCGTGCGGAAGCGCTTGGCCTCGATCACCAGCACGCCCTCCTCGGTGATGCGGTTTTTGGCGATCACGCGCAGCCTCTGCTTGACTTCATCGGGCAGGTTGGGGGAGGCATCGACATTGAAGCGGAGCTGCGCCGCTGAGGCAACTTTGTTGACGTTCTGCCCGCCCGGGCCGGACGCGCGGACAAAGTCAAGGGTAATTTCGTTCTCATCGATCTTGATTGCGCCTGTGATGTCGATCATGGTTTAAGTATATACAGTTTCGAAAGTGGACTGGGTATCCTTCACCACTTGTCGCGTGGTATCGATTTTCGGACGCTTGCGTGCTATAGTATTCGGGTAAATGGGACCGGCATGGTTAGGAGCGAGGTTTATGGCAGCGAAAAACCGGATGGATCGGGCAGTGGTGATTGGGGCGAGCATTAGCGGGCTGCTGGCGGCGCGCGTGCTTTCGGACCACTTTGCAAGCGTAACGGTAGTGGAGCGCGATCCGCTGCCGCCGCCAGGACAGCCGCGCAAAGGTGTGCCGCAGGGCCGGCACGCGCATGTGCTGCTGGCGCACGGGCTGGCGCTGCTGGAAGGTTTCTTCCCTGGCATCGAACGAGAGATGGTCGATCAAGGAGCGCTGGCGGGGGACTTATCCGAGCAGAGCATCTGGTTTTCGGGCGGCGAATATTCGCCAAACTTCCGTTCCGGGCTGCACGGCATTCAGGTCAGCCGTCCGCTGCTAGAAGGCACGATCATGCGGCGACTTTGCAATCTTCCTAATGTGAACATCCTGGAGAATCATGACGCGGTGGGAC
>JAEZBH010000358.1 GCA_023427285.1 Pseudomonadota bacterium | reverse complement strand
GTTGTGGGCCGCTTTGCGCCGGATGTCGCGCCGAACGATCCCCTGCTGACCGAGGCCATCGAGCAGGCGCTGGCCAACTGAGCGATCAGGACGCGGGTCAGGAAACGGCTCGTTTCAGAGCAAGTCGTCTTCTGTTTGCAGGAGGGTCTATAACCCTCCTGCACCTCCCATTCGTTTATCGGGCCGCTCGTTATTGGGGCGTGTGCTCTCCCTGTGCCCTCTCATTCATCATGAGGGCTGTCAAAAAATGGGCTTTTTAATTCACGCGCTGAAATCGCGTTTAAACCCTCACTCAATAGGTTTTTAACGTGCTCCGCTGGGGTAGTGGCGGGCACCCCTCCAGATCGCGCCCAGCGGGTTTCTCCGGGCGACTGCGGGGCATCTGGAGGGCGAGGATTCCCCTCCGGCGATTGTGTTGCGCGGTCAGGGGCTCTGCCGCTGACAGATTACATCAAATAGCCGCCGTCGATCACGAGCTCAGACCCCAGCACGAACTTGGATTCATCCGAGGCCAGATACAGCACGCCATAGGCGATATCCTCCGGCTCGCCGAGATGGCCGATGGGGTGGGAGGCGATCTGCCCATCAATCGCGCCGGGGTGCTTGTCGAGGTAATCGCGCACCAAAGGCGTCATGCACATGCCGGGGTGCAGGGAGTTGACCCGGATCGGCAGCTTGTGCGTTGCGCAGTGAATGGCGGCGGCCTTGGTCAGGTTGCGCACGCCGCCCTTGCTGGCGCTGTAGGCGGCGGTGGTGGGCTCTGCCGTCATGCCCATGGTCGAGGAAATGTTGATGATCGACCCGCGCTCGCCGCACTGCCTGATGGTGCGGATTGCGGCCCGCGTGCCGAGAAACGTGCCGTCGAGGTTGATGGAGAGGACCTTGCGCCACAGCTCGAACGGCATGTCCATGTCGCCGGGAGGGGCAATGCCGGCATTGTTCACCAGCACGTTGAGCTTGCCGAACTGCGCCAGCGTGTGCGCCATCGCCTGATCCCAGGCGGTTTCATCGGTCACATCGAGGGAGATAAAAATGGCCTTGCGGCCATTCTCGCCGACTTCCTGCGCAAGGGCAGCGCCCTTTTCTGCGTCAATGTCGGCAATCACCACTTGCGCGCCTTCGGCCACCAGCAAACGCACCATCGCTTCGCCAAGACCGCTTGCGCCGCCGGTGACAAACGCAACCTTACCCTCAACCCTGCCTGCCATTTCATCGCTTCCTTGATGGTTCATCCCCCGAACGACAATCCGGGGGATGAACCGATCAATCAAGCTGATGCAGTCGGCAGTTCTGCAATGAGCTTGAGCACGCGCTCGGCATGCTCCTTCCGGCAGATCAGCAGGTCGGGCATGTAAACGTCGCGCTGGTTGTAAACCAGCGGGCTGCCGTCGATGCGCGAGCAGTGCAGGCCATAAGCCTGCGCCACCGCTGCGGGTGCGCAGCTGTCCCACTCATACTGGCCGCCGGAGTGCAGGTAGATATCTGCCTCGCCCCGGATGATGGACATGGCCTTGGCTCCGGCCGAACCCATCGGCACCAGTTCCGCGCCCAAACGCTCGGCCACTTCCGTGGCTTCGCGGGCGGGGCGGGTGCGGCTGACGACCATGCGCAGCCGCTCCGGCGCGGGCGGCACTGCGCCCGGCTGATCGGTGCGCAGCACGACGCCGAGGCCCGGCAGGGCAACCGCGCCGATGACGGCTTCGCCCTTGATGGTCAGGGCGACGTGGACGGCCCAGTCGGTTCGCTCTTCGCCATATTCGCGGGTGCCATCAACCGGATCGATGATCCAGACGCGCTCCTTGGACAGGCGCTCGTCGGTGTCCTTGCTCTCTTCTGACAGCAGGCCGTCATCGGGCCGCTGTTCGCTAAGGGCATGGATAAGGAACTGGTTGGCGGTGGCGTCACCCGCCTTGCCCAGCTTTTTGAGCGAGAGCATGCCGGAGGCGCGCACCTCAATGAGGATGCGCCCCGCCACCTCGGCCAGGTGGGCGGCCAGCTCTGCGTCGGTGAGGGAGGCACCTGCTTGCGCAGGTGCTCCCGTTGCGAGTGCGGCGGTGCCTTGAGCTGCCGTCATCAGATGTCCCCCAGAAGAGCATCGACGATCATGGATGCAGCCTCTTCCGGCGTCACCTTGCTCGTATCGATACGGATTTCCGGGTTGTACGGCGGCTCATAGGGGCTATCGATGCCGGTGAAGTTCTTGAGTTCACCCGAACGCGCTTTCTTGTAGAGGCCCTTCACGTCGCGCTCCTCGGCCACGCTCAGCGGCGTGTCGATGAACACTTCGAAGAACTCGCCTTCCGGCAGCATCTGGCGCACCATCTCGCGCTCCGCCCGGAACGGCGAGATGAACGCGGTGATGACAATGAGACCAGAGTCCGTCATCAGGCGAGCCACTTCGCCAACGCGGCGGATGTTCTCGATGCGGTCCGCCTCGGTGAAGCCCAGATCCTTGTTGAGGCCGTGGCGCACGTTGTCGCCGTCCAGCAGGAAGGTGTGCCGGTTCATCCGGTACAGCTTCTTCTCAACGAGGTTGGCGATGGTGGACTTGCCCGCGCCCGACAGACCGGTGAACCACAGCACTGCCGGCTTCTGGTTCTTCAGGTTGGCGCGCGCCTCGCGGCTGATGTCCAGCGCCTGCCAGTGAACGTTCTGGGCGCGCCGCAGCGAGAAGTGCAGGCGGCCAGCCGCAATGGTGGCGTTGGTCAGCTTGTCGATGAGGATGAAGCCGCCGAGCGTCCGGTTGGCTTCATAGGGTTCAAACACGATCGGCTTGTCGGTGGAGAGTTGCGCCACGCCAATGGCGTTCAGCTCCAGCGTCTTGACCGCGATGTGCTCCATCGTGTTGACGTTGACCGCATACTTCGGGGCCTGCACCGTGGCTGACACGGTTTGCGTGCCCAGCTTCAGCCAGTAGGCGCGGCCCGGCGTCATGGCCTCGTCCGCCATCCAGACGATGGTGGCCTCGAACTGGTCGGCGGCTTGCGGCGGGGCATCTGCCGTCGCGATAACGTCGCCGCGTGAGCAGTCCACTTCATCCGCAAAGCAGATGGTGACGGACTGGCCCGCAATGGCTTCGTCCAGATCGCCGTCCATGGTGACGATGCGGGTGACCGTGCTGGTCTTGCCCGAGGGCAGAACCCGGATCGCATCGCCCGGCTTCACGCTGCCCGAGGCAATGAGGCCGGAGAAGCCGCGGAAGTCGAGGTTCGGGCGGTTCACCCACTGCACCGGCATACGGAACGGCTTGGCGAGGTCGGCTTCGTTGTTGACCTCAACCGTTTCCAGATGCTCGATCAGGCTCGGGCCGGTGTACCACGGGGTATTGGGCGAGTTGGTGGTGATGTTGTCGCCCTTGAAGCCGGAAATCGGCATGGGGACGAAGTGCTCGATGCCGATGCTGCGCGCAAAGGCGGTGTAATCGGCAACGATCGCGTCGAACACCTCCTGGCTGTAGTCAACAAGGTCCATCTTGTTGACGGCCAGAACGATGTTCTTGATGCCCACCAGCTGCGCCAGATAGCTGTGGCGGCGGGTCTGGGTCAGCACGCCCTTGCGCGCGTCGATCAGGATGACCGCCAGATCCGCGGTCGAGGCACCGGTGATCATGTTGCGGGTGTACTGCTCGTGGCCGGGCGTGTCGGCGACGATGAACTTGCGCTTTTCGGTGCCGAAGAAGCGGTAGGCCACGTCGATGGTGATGCCCTGTTCGCGCTCGGCGGCAAGGCCGTCCACCAGCAGGGCAAAGTCGATCTCTTGGCCCTGGGTGCCAACGCGCTTGCTGTCTGCTTCCAGCGCTGCCAGCTGATCCTCGAAGATCATCTTCGAGTCATACAGCAGGCGGCCGATCAGGGTCGATTTGCCGTCATCCACGCTGCCGCAGGTGATGAAGCGCAGCATGGTCTTGTGCTGGTGCTTCTCCAGATAGGCGTCGATATCCTCGGCAATCAGCGCCTCGGTGACGTAAACGGGTTCGTCGGAGGATGTGTTCAGGGTCATCAGAAATACCCCTCCTGCTTCTTCTTTTCCATGCCGGCGCCGCCGGCGTCCTTGTCGATGGCGCGTCCCTGCCGCTCGGACGTGGTGGTCAGCAGGGTCTCCTGAATGACTTCCGTCAGGCTGGAGGCCGTGCTCTCCACCGCGCCGGTCAGCGGGTAGCAACCCAGCGTGCGGAAGCGGATGGAGCGCGTCACCGGCTCTTCGCCGGGCTTCAGCGGGAAGCGGTCGTCATCGACCATCAGGATCAGGCCATCGCGCTCCACGGTCGGACGCGGGGCTGCGAAATACAGCGGCACGATCGGAATGTTGTTGAGGTGGATGTACTGCCACACATCCAGCTCGGTCCAGTTGGAGATCGGGAACACGCGGATGCTCTCGCCCCGGTGCTTCTTGGCGTTGTAGAGGTTCCACAGCTCCGGGCGCTGGTTCTTCGGGTCCCAGCCGTGGGTTGCGGTGCGGAAGCTGAAGATGCGCTCTTTGGCGCGGCTTTTTTCTTCATCGCGACGGGCACCACCGAAGGCAGCATCGAAGCCCCACTTGTCGAGCGCCTGCTTCAGGCCTTCGGTCTTCCACATGTCGGTGTGCAGCGCGCCGTGATCGAACGGATTGATCCCGCGCTCCTGCGCCTCCGGATTGTGATAGACGAGCAGCTCCATGCCGCTCTCTTCGGCCATCCGGTCGCGCAGGCGGTACATGTCCTGAAACTTCCAGGTCGTGTCCACATGCAGCAGGGGGAACGGCGGCGGGGACGGATAGAAGGCCTTGCGGGCCAGATGCAGCATCACCGCCGAGTCCTTGCCCACCGAATAGAGCATCACCGGACGCTCTGCCTCGGCAACCACCTCGCGCAGGATGTGAATGGCTTCGGCTTCAAGTCGCTCAAGATGGGTGAGCGATCGTTGTAACCCGCTCATGTGAGAGTTCTCCCCCTCGTCAGATCAATTTGTACGGTTGCATTTCCTACGCATATCGGAGAGAAGTTGACCCCCCATATGGGAGGTGCCGTGAAATGATACCGCTGGACGAGCGCGACATCCTGACCAGCCTGCACTCCGGGCCGTTGGAAAAACCGTTGTGGAACACGTTTCTGGCCCGGCTGAAGCGGCGGATGGGGGCCGAGTTCTGCGGCCTGTATTTCCGGCAGGGCGATGCGCACATCACGGATTCAACCGAGATTGCCGTGGGTCCGTCCCACCCGGATGACCTGCGCGCCAAGTACAATGCGGATTTTCACGCCCTTGATCCGATTCCCTATGACGAGTTGAGGCCGGGGCGGGTCTATTCGATTTCCGATTTTCTCATGCCCTCTGACCCCCGGCATGAAAAATACATGCAGGAATTCCTGATTCCGGGCGGGCGGCCGTTCATGCGGTTCATGCGGGTGTCAGCGCCGGGCGGATACAACGCGTGGCTGACCCTGTGGCGGGGCGACAAGGATTTCTCGGCGGCGGATTGCAGCTTTCTGGCCGAAATCTCCAGCCACATGGCCATCTCGCTTGAACTTTACGCGACCATCGAGCGGGAGCGCATTCGCGCGGGCATCAGCGGAGACGCCGTGCGGCGGCTGAATTTCGGGTGGCTGACGCTCGACGCGCAGGGGCAGGTGCTGGACATGGACCCGCACGCCGAAGAGCTGCTCAAGCACAGCACCGTCGTTCGGATGCGTGCGCGCCAGCGTCTGTTCCCCGAATCCCGCGAGGCGGACAAGCTGCTGACGGAGGCGCTGCGCGAATTCGCGGTTGATCCGCAGGCGCGCCCGCGCGCGGTGCGTCTGTCTGATGATCCCTGGCTCGACATGCTGCTGCTGCCCGTGCGCGAGCGCAATCTGTCAGGTCCGGCCCGGCCCGTGCTGACCGCCTATCTGCACGGCGACCGGGAGATGAGCGCCAGCCGCGTTGAGCAGATCGTGCAACTGTTCCGGCTCACGCCCAGCGAGGCCCGGCTGGCGCTGTCGATGTCGCGCGGGCGCAGCATTGCCGAAGCCGCAAAGGAGCTTGGCATCAGCGAGCAGACCGCGCGCGGCTATTCCAAGATCATCTACGGCAAGACCGGCGCACGCGGGCAGGCGGATCTGATCCGCATTCTGCTGATGAGCGTCGCCAACCTCGCCTGACCGGCCCCAATTTTCCCGGCCCAAGTCTTCTCAGCCCAAACTTTTTCGGGCTTAGTCTGATTGGGGTAAGTGCTTTGCCCGCCGCTCCGCTACGCTTCCCTTATACCGGGCAAACCGGAAGAAGCGTGGAGGAGATTGGGGATGATCAAGGGGAAGGCAGCACTTGTCACGGGGGCAGGCTCCGGCATCGGTGCGATGGCGGCGCAGCGGCTGGCGGCAGAGGGCGCAGGCGTGGCGGTTGTGGATATCAACCGCGACGGGGCCGAGGCCATTGCGGCACGCATCAAGGCGGCGGGCGGCACGGCCATTGCGCTGACCGGCAACGTGGCGAGCACGGAAGACAACGAGCAGGTGTTTGCGGCGGCTGAAGAGGCGTTCGGCGGTCTGGACATGGCGTTCCTCAACGCCGGCATTTTGCAGCCCTACGTTCCTTTCGATCAGGTGAGCGAAGAGGTGTTCGACCGCGTGTTGGCGGTCAATCTCAAGGGTGTCTTCCTTGGTCTGCAACAGGCGCACAAGCGGCTGCGCCCCGGCGGCGCGGCGGTCGTCACGGCCTCTGCGGCGTCTTACCTCGGATTTGCGGATGCGGCGGCCTATTCCGCCTCGAAGCATGGCGTGCTTGGGCTCGTTCGCTCGGCGGCACGTGAGTTTGCGAAAAAGGGCCTGCGCGTGAACGCCATTTGCCCCGGCGCGGTGAATACGCCGCTGGTGGGCGCGACCCCCAGCCTTGACCTCCAGCCGGTGGAGGCACTCCAGCCGCCGGAATATCGCGGCTATCTTGATCCGCAATTGATCGCGGAAGTCGCCCTGTTTCTTCTCGGCCCGGCCTCTGCGGGCATCAACGGGCAGGCGCAACTGGTTGATGCCGCGTTGCTGTCGGCTTTTCCGGACTGAGCGGGCGCATTCAAAGGAAATAATCCGCAAGGGTCGTCCGAACGGATGAAGTGCGTGCAGCCAAAGGGCTGCACCATTTCCTCAAGGACCGCACGGGGGAGACTACCATGGCAAATTCCAACACCAATCTGCGCTACGTCATTATCGGCGCGGGCATGGCGGGCTTGCTTGCCGCCATCAAGCTCAAGGAGCGCGGCGAGACCAATTATGTCGTTTATGAAAAGGGCGACAGCATTGGCGGCACCTGGCGGGAAAACCGCTATCCGGGCCTGACGTGCGACGTTCCGGCTCACGCCTACACCTACAGTTTCGCGCCCAACCCCGACTGGAGCGCCTTCTACGCGCCGGGTCCGGAAATCAAGGCCTACTTTGAAAAGGTTGCGAGCGACTACGGCATCACGCCGACCATCCGCTTCAACACTGAAGTGACCGGCTGCGAGTTCAATGATGCAACGAACCGCTGGAACATCACGCTTGCGGACGGCTCGACGGACGTGGCCGATGTGGTGATCGCAGCCTCCGGCGTGCTGCACTATCCCAATATTCCCGAGTTCCCCGGCATCGAGAGCTTCAAGGGCAAGGCCTTCCACAGCGCCCGCTGGGACGACGAGGCAAAGCTGGACGGTGCTCGCGTCGGCATCATCGGCACCGGCTCGACCGGCGTGCAGATCGTCACCGCGCTCCAGCCCCGCAGTGCGCATGTGGTGCATTTCCAGCGCTCGCCGCAGTGGATCATGCCGGTGCCGTTCTTTGAATATTCGGACGAAGAGCGCGCCGCGTTCCGCGCCAATCCGGCGCTGATCGACCAGATCCGGTATGCAGAAGAGTATTGGGCGAACATTTATCGCTTCAACCGCGCGCTCGTTGATCCGCATGGTCCGGATATGCAGGAGATCCAGAATATCGTTCTCAACAATCTGGAGACCAGCATCAAAGAACCGGTCCTGCGCGAGAAGCTGCGTCCCAACTACATCGCGGCCTGCAAGCGCCTGATCTACAGCTGGAGCTATTACGATCATGTGCAGCAGCCCAACGTGACGGTTGAGGTTGGCAAGATCAGCCACTTCGAGCCGGAGGGCATCCGTATGCAGGATGGTACGCTGCACGAGCTGGATGTTGCCGTGCTGGCAACCGGCTTCAAGGCTGATCGGTTCATCCGGCCAACGGTCGTCAGCGGTCGCGGCGGTGTCTCTCTGGACGACGTGTGGTCCGTGCGCCCAAGCGCCCACTACGCCATCACGATTCCGGATTTCCCGAACTTCTTCATGCTGAACGGCCCGACCGGCCCGGTTGGCAACTTCTCGCTGATCGACATTGCAGAGCGCCAGTGGGGTTATAT
>JAEZBH010000351.1 GCA_023427285.1 Pseudomonadota bacterium | reverse complement strand
GATGGCACGTTCTTGTACGCCGTCCGCATTTTGCGAGACATCACCGCGCGCAAACTGGCGCAGCAACGTCAGCAGATGCTGATGGGAGAGCTGAACCATCGCATCAAGAATATTCTGACGACGGTTCAGTCCTTCGCATATCAAACCATCCGCCAGACCTCAGACCCGCAGATTTTCTATGAAAAGTTTCAAGGGCGGCTTCTGGCGCTGAGCAAGGCGCACAATCTGCTGACCCGCACCCAGTGGGAGGGCGCGAGCCTGCGCGACATCATCGAGGAACAGATTCTTCCATTTCAGGAGGCCAACAACCGGCGCATCCAGCTGAACGGCGGCGCGGTTGACCTCTCCCCCGAACAAGCCGTGGTGCTGGGCATGGTGTTCCATGAGCTTCTCACCAATGCCGTTAAACATGGGGCGCTCTCCCGCATAGACGGCCATGTCCAGATCCATTGGCACGTCAGGCAGGAGCCCGGCTCCAGCCAGAGATGGCTGAACCTGCGCTGGAGCGAAACCAATGGCCCCATCATTACCCAACCCGATCGTCAGGGATTTGGCTCGGTCTTCATCGGGCGCAGCATCCGCGATCAACTGAATGGCAGCGCACAGCTGGACTACCAGCCCTCCGGCCTTGTCTGCATTCTGGAAATTCCACTGGATCAATAGAGTGAAAGGCCGCCTTGATGGCTTCTGCCTCACCCCCGTCCTCTATGCCGACCGGTTTGCGTGCCTTTGTCGTTGAAGATGAAACGCTGGTCTCCATGCTTCTGGAGGACCTGCTGGAAGAACTGGGCTGCACGGTTGTCGGCACGGCAGCTCAAGTGGCCCGCGCCCTGTGCCTTGTCGACACGATCCCGGCGGACATTGCGATTATCGATGTCAACCTGGCGGGAGAGAAATCCTACCCCATCGCCGAGGCGCTTCAATCGCACCACATACCCTTCATTTTCGCGACAGGTTATGGCGACAGCCTTCTCCATCCGAAATGGCAACACTGTCCCGTGATCCAGAAGCCGTATCAGAAATCCGATCTGGAACGCGCCATGACGCAGGTTCTCGCCGATCGCCGCAACACGGATCAGAGCCTCAACTCCATGTAGGCCGCCTGCCCGCCATAACTGCCGATCCGGTCATCATCCAACGCCGCGCTGCGGAAGCCCAGGCCCTCCCAGTAGGCGGAGGCCCCCTCTACTGCCACCAGCGCCATGACCTGCACCCCTTCGGAAAGCGCCGTTGCCCGCAGCGTCTCAAAAACAGCCTGAACACAGCCGCGCCCGCGCGCCTGCTTGTGCAGCACGATCTCATGAATATACCAGCAGTCGGCAGAGGCCGGCACATGACCCAGCATCTGGTTCATCGCGGGCGGCTTGCCGCGCATCCATGGATGGGTGATCGCGTGACCCAGCACGTCCGCCCCGGACACAAGCACGTAGCACCCTTGCGGGCACAGTAAAATTCGCTCAGCAAAAATGGGCGCGGGTTCTCCGAGCTCACCCAGAATATCGAGGGAGAGCTGGCCGATAGCCTTTGCATCCTCAAGCCTTGCCTGCCGCCATTCCATAACCGGCTCCCACACGCCTCGCACAAACCCCTCTAGCAGAGGCGACAACATCAGGCATAGGCCCGCAAGGTGCCGCAGATCCGGCTATGGAGAAGACGACCTGAAAGACCTGCCCCTTGCTTCCAACAGAAAACGGGGCCCGCCATGCGAGCCCCGCTCTCCTTTGCAACGCAACCTTACCAAACGCTACGCAACGCAACGTGAAGGCTTGGGGGATGCTTACTTCTTGGTGCGCTCACCGCGCTCGCCCCGGTCGCCGCGCTCGGCGCGCATCGCCTTGTGAGCAGCCTCACGCTCAGCGGCGGTCAGCACACCGTTGCGATCAGCGTCCGCCTTGTCGAACCAGGCCAGCGCCGGGGTGCGGAATTCCTCGATGGTGATGACGCCATCGCCGTTGGCATCCACCTTGCCGCCCTTCATGCCGAACCCGTGCTTATGGCCGAACCCGCGCTTGCCGTGGTGCGCCATGTGCTCCTTGCCATCCTTGCCGCCGCGGGCTTCCTTCTGGCCCCGATCAGCCATGCGCTTGTCGTGGGCGGCCTGCATCTCTGCCAGCGTTACGGAGCCATTTCCGTCCGCATCCAGCGCCTTGAAGCGCTCTGCCACACGGGCCTGACCGGCAGCCTTGCGATCCTCCGCCGTCACCTTGCCATCCTTGTTGGCGTCCATTTTGGCAAAGCCGGCATCCAGCTTGGTCACCAGTTCGGCGCGGGTCAGGTCAGCCTTGAAGTTCGGGCGCTCCGCACCCGGCTGGGCCATCGCGGCACCGGCGGAAATCAGGGTCAAGGCAGACAGGCTGGCAGCGATCAAAGTCTTCTTCATGGTCTTTTCTTCCTTCTGTCTCTAGACGCCCTGTGGCGCCCTCAAGAGACGTTATCGCCCACGCCTGTCTCGGGAGTTTGTCAGGAGAAGATAAAAATTGTCGCAATTTGTCGCGACCATCGCACCTGGCAAAAACAAAAGAGCTGCCCGCACCTGAATGCGGACAGCCCTTGCATTTAACCCATGAGCGGGAAATCAACCGCCATTTATGGGCAAGCGGAGAATTGCAGCAAGACCGCCATTGGCGCGATTTTCCAGACGCAACGATCCGCCGTGGCTCTCCGCAATTGCCTTTGCAATTGCCAGCCCAAGCCCGGTACCGCCCGTATCGCGGCTGCGCGAAGACTCCAGCCGGTGGAACGGCTCCAGTACCCGCTCCAGTTCTTCAGGCGGCAGACCTGGGCCTCCATCGAGAACCGCAATTTCAACGCAACGCCCATCGCGATGCATTTCAACGCGCACGGGGCCTGAATTTTCGCCGCCATATTTTATGGCATTATCGATCAGATTGCGCACCGCGCGGCGCAGCAGATTGGGCTGCACCAGCAACACGATCCGATCGGCAGGAGCTGCCTCCACATCATGCCCCATATCCGCATAATCATCGCACAAGGCATCGACCAGCGCGGTCACGTCTGTCTCGCGCGCCTGCTCCCGCGCCCGCCCCGAACGGGCGAACACCAGAATTTCCTCCAGCATCGCGGTCATTTCCTCAATGCTGGCAATCACCCTCTCCCGTTCCTCCTCCGGCTCCATGCTTTCAACACGAATGCGCATGGAAGCCAGAGGCGTGCGCAGGTCATGGCCGAGCGCACCCAGCATCCGATCCTTCTCGTCCAGCAGAGCCACCACGCGCCGGTTCATGGCGTTGAATGCCTCAATGGCCCGGCGCAAATCTTCCGGCCCGCGCGGTTCAACCGTCTGCGGCACTGTACGCCCGCCGAATTGCTCGGCAGCACGCGTCAGATCCCGCAGCGGACGCGACAAACGCCGGGCGATAAAAAGCGTGGCCCCCAGCACGATCAGATAAAGAACAATCGTGGCAAGCACGAGCCGCAGCGACAGCAGCGGATCGCGCGGCGGCAGCAGAATCCGCGCATTCAGCCACAAGCCGTTTTCCAATTGCACCGAGAGAAACATCGCCTCGATCCGCCGGCCCTGCCCGCCGAACCCAACCCATTGGAACTGGGCCCGCACATCACGCACCGGCACGGAGACGGCGGCAAGCTCGCGTGCAAGCTGCTCTTCCGTCGATTTCCGCCGTTTTGCATCCTGTGCCACACTGGGCCGGAGATCGAGCGAGAATTGCGAGCCGCGCCGGGAAGCATCGGCCAGCACCAGCGGCTTGAATTCCGCGGGCGCCTGCTGCTGGTCAGCAGCCGTTGCAACAAAGCGGGAAATACCGGGCCCCTCATTGCGCGCCAGGCTCAGGCGTTGCCGCTCGTTCAACAGCAAACCGAAATTGCACACCTGCGCAATAAACAAGGCGCCCCCGATCAGGAGCGCCATTTGTCCGGCAAGGCTGCGGGGGAAAAGCGTCTTCATATCTGCCGCACATCCACTGCCAAGGTGTAGCCGCCGCCCCACACCGTCTTGATGAGCTTGGGGTCGCGCGGATCTTCTTCCAGCTTTTTGCGCAGGCGGCTGATGTGGTTATCAATGCTGCGCTCGAACGCCGCCATTTCGCGGCCCTGCGAGAGGTCAAGCAGCTGGTCGCGGGTCAGCACCCGCTTCGGGCGCGTCACAAAGGCCAGCAGAAGACTGTACTCGCCGGAGGAAAGCGGCACGGCAACACCGTCAGCGCCCACCAGTTCGCGCTCGCCCGTCTTCAGCACCCACGGGCCAAACGCATAGTTTTCCCCTGCCGGGGTATGAACCGGCGCGCCTGCGCTGTTTCCTGCCGTGCGCCGCAGCACCGCCTTTACTCTGGCCAGCAACTCGCGCGGTGAAAACGGCTTGGTGACATAATCGTCCGCCCCAACCTCAAGCCCGACAATGCGATCGGTTTCCTCGGCCTTGGCGGTCAGCAGAATGACCGGCGTTGAACGAGTGGCGCGAATAAAACTGGTCAGGGCCAGCCCGTCTTCGCCCGGCATCATGATATCCAGCAGCACGATGTCGATGGC